>JBIMKD010000364.1:0-8305 GCA_043673815.1 Chromatiales bacterium | reverse complement strand
TTCCCGCTCCCGCGGGGAGGGGTTTGGCGCCGAGGTCAAGCGGCGCATCATGATCGGAACCTATGCTCTCTCGGCCGGTTACTACGATGCTTACTATCTCAAGGCGCAGCGGATCCGGCGACTCATCCGCGATGACTTTCACCGGGCCTTCGCGGAGCTTGACGTGATCCTCGGCCCGACCTCACCGACCGTCGCCTTCAAGCTCGGCGAAAAAACCGGCGATCCGGTCACGATGTATCTCTCCGACATCTATACGATTTCGATCAATCTGGCGGGATTACCGGCCCTGTCGCTGCCGGCGGGCTTTGTCGGCGGTCTTCCCGTGGGATTGCAGCTCATCGGCAATCACTTCGGCGAGGCCCGGTTATTGAAAGCGGCCCACCGCTACCAGCAAGCGACGGACTGGCACCTGCGTGCGCCTGAAGGCTGCAATTGAAATGAATTGGGAACCCGTTATCGGACTCGAAATTCACGCGCAGCTCGCGACAAGGAGCAAGATCTTTTCCGGGGCCGCCACCGCGTACGGCGCCCTTCCGAATACCCAGGCCTGCGGCGTCGATCTGGGGCTGCCCGGGGTGCTGCCGGTGCTCAATAAAGAAGCCGTGAGGATGGCGGTGATGTTCGGACTCGCGATCCATGCGAACATCAGCCGCCGATCGGTATTCGCGCGCAAGAACTATTTCTACCCCGATCTCCCCAAAGGCTATCAGATCAGCCAGTATGAGATCCCCATCGTCGGGCGGGGATCGATCGAGATCGAGAGCGAAAATGGCGCCGTTATGCGCATTGGCATCACGCGGGCGCACCTCGAAGAGGATGCCGGGAAATCGCTCCATGATGCCTTTCACGGCATGTCGGGCATCGATTTGAACCGCGCGGGAACGCCGCTGCTTGAAATCGTCTCGGAACCGGAGCTGCGTTCGGCCAAGCAAGCCGTCGCCTACATGAAAAAGATCCATAGCTTAGTCCGGTATCTCGAAATCTGCGATGGAAACATGCAGGAAGGCTCGTTTCGCTGTGACGCCAACGTCTCGGTCCGCCCGCAAGGACAAACCACGTTCGGGACCCGGGCCGAAATCAAAAACCTGAACTCGTTTCGCTTCGTCGAGCGGGCCATCAATTACGAGATCCAACGGCAGATAGACTTGCTTGGATCCGGCGGGCGGGTCGTCCAGGAGACCAGGCTCTACGATGCCGAACGCGGCGAGACCCGCTCGATGCGCTTAAAAGAAGAGGCCAACGATTACCGCTATTTTCCCGATCCCGATCTCTTACCCTTGGATCTCAGCGACGAATTCATCGCCGAGGTCGAGGCCACGCTACCCGAGCTCCCCGATGCCAAGAAACACCGCTTCATGTTGGAGTTCGGGTTGTCGCCTTACGATGCGGCGCTGCTGACGGCGAACCGGGAGATCGCGGACTATTTCGAGGCCACCGTTGCGGCCTCCGGCGATCAAGCCAAGCTGTCCGCCAACTGGGTCATGGGCGAATTGATGGCCGTGCTCAACCGCGAGGGAAAAGACATCACCCAAAGCCCGATCAGTCCGGCGATGCTCGGGGGCTTGGTCCGCCGGATTACGGACAACACGATCTCTGGGAAGATCGCTAAAGAGGTGTTCGAGGCCCTGTGGAACGGCGAGGGTGATGCCGACGAAATCATTCGCAACCGGGGATTGGAGCAGGTGACCAATACGGCCGCGATTGCAGAGATGATCGACGAAGTACTGCAGCAGAATCCGTCGCAAGTCAGTCAATATCGCCAAGGCAAAGACCAATTGCTGGCCTTCTTCGTCGGGCAGGTCATGAAGAAATCCAAGGGCAAAGCGAATCCGCAGCAGATCAATGCGATCCTTAAAAAGAAGCTAGAAAATCCCTGAACCGCCGGTGGTGGTTACGTTGGTACCTCGAAGCTTATTGACAGGGCGGGTTGAGAGAGGCGTGCGGTTTACGCCGTAACCCGCCGCCGAGGCGCGCAGCGCCTCTCCTCGAAACGCAACGCTCGCAGACATGTAGCCTGGGAGCAACCGTGCTCACCGACCGCTGGGGGCTTATGCGCGTTTAGGGATGGGATAACTTTTCCGGCGTGCTGGTAGGCCGTGGCCGCTTACTTGAAATTGCGGCAATCAACAGAACAACCAAGCCCCATAGAACAACGAGACTCATGCCTGCAAATGCCGCGGTTTCGATACTCATATCAGTCATCCTCTATGGACAAGAGCAAGTGCGCAATCGTTTGGCAGATCACCCACCAAACAAAAGCTCCCAACAAGATAGCGCCATTGCTTTGGGAATACCCGAGCAGGCCTAACCCCAAGCCGCCGTACGTCGAGATCTTTTTCAGCTCCTCGGCTACGGATTGACGTACTTCCTTGTTAAAGCGCAGCTTCATCGTTGGACTCCGAATCGGAAACGTATTTGGCTGGCCCACGCACGGGTACAGCACCATATCGGCGGGCCCGTGGTTGACGGCGATCTCCGCGAGCCCGTTCGAGTTTTCGTGCCGCATCGGATGCCCGACAGGAACGTCACTCAACGTTCTGGCCTCCGATTCTGTTGACGTCCTGTGGCGATATGATCGAGGCGCGCACCCGCCCTACCCTCGTCCCGGACTCCGCGTAAGCTCCTGCATCGTTGCTAGCAAGCTCGTCCAATCCGTCACGAGCCGCGATGCCGCTCGGAGACCCTCCGCTCCGAAGACGTCCAGCTGTCCGGAAGAGTGCACGATCCATGCTTCCTGCGCACCTGCATCGAGATACAGTTGCACCCGCTCTTGAAGCTCGCCATAGGTGTTCGAGGGCGACATCACTTCAATACAGAGCTCAGGCGCTTCTTCGAACGCAGCCGACCATTTCTCCCATATGTGAATGTGGCGAGTGAGGAACGCTGTCGAACACCACACCACATCTGCGACCCGTAGACCCCCCGAGGTTACGATTGCACATTCGGTGAACGCTTGACTGCCAAGCCGGTCCTCAAGCAACCTCACCAAGCTCGAGGCGATACTCATATGACGGGGACTCGCGGGCGGTGTCATTTCGATATGGCCCCATTTGTTGAGCTCAATCCGATACGGCAGATTGCGGAGTGTGGGATCTTCCAATACCCCCGCCCAACGTAGTACGAGCTCGGCGGGAGCCAAGGCTTCGCGTGTATTGGGTGAGACAACGGACACTCGGCTAATCTCTCAAGGTGTGGACTCTTCAATATTAGCACTCCGCCTCGATCCGTGCACGCCTCCCCGTTTGGTTTATGTCGTAGAAAAGTAGGGCGGGTTAGGCGTGCGGTTTACGCCGTAACCCGCCGATCCGAGGCGCGCAGCGCCTCTCCTCCAAACGCAAAGCTCGCAGTCATGTAGCCTGGGAGCAACCGTGCTCATCGACCGCTGCAATCGAAGAGAAAAAAGCTTGCAAACCGGAGGAGTCCAATACGGGGGTATGCGTAGCGAAACACGGGGCACGCATCGAAAAACCGGCTAACCCAGGGGGACTTATGCGCGTTAGAGATGGGACAACTTTTCCGGGGTGTGGTAGGCCGTGGCCGCTTACTGGAATTGCGGCAATCAGCAGCCCACAGTTGACGGTCGCTTCCTTTGAGCTTCTCCGAGGTTGTAAGGAGGACAATGCGACAGTTTCTTTGCTCCTTCATGAACAAAGCCAAGCCGAGTAAGTCAGCAAGTCGGAGTTGTGGAGAGGCGCGCTCCAGATCGTCAAAGCAAATGACGGCGTCTCGCACCGCTCCAAAAGACAATTCGCTGGCCAGACCCTCAAGCTTCGAGAGATACGGCACGACGGGGAGGAGCTTCATGAGTTGCAGCGGCTTGAGTTTCCAGCCATCGGGTTCGATTTGATCGCCAATGGTGCCGATTCCAGGTAGTCGAATCGAGGCCACCATCTCTTCTGCAATACGGCGCCGGACCTCTGGCACAGACCCCAAGCCAAACATCGAGACGTACGCATACCTAGCAAATTCACTTGGCGCAGTGGCGCGATGCCGATTAAAGGCCGCTACCCACTGAAAAGTCTTTCCAACACCCCATCCGCCTGAAAGGAGAACGATTCTTCCTGCGCTTGCATTGAGAAGCTTATCAAGCCGTTCCGCAATCACCTGCAACGACATGTGATCTCCTGTGATTGGCCTGGCGTATTGCCAGGCCGTTTGAATGTCCATACTACGATGGTGCTCTATGTGCGGGGGCAATGCACGGTTCAGCCACTTCACCGAAGGAGGTCCGATCATGGCCCGATAACCGAAATTCAACCTGAGACACTACCAGCGGTCGCTGGGCCTTACGTTGGTTCCTCGAAGCTTATTGGCAGGCCCACGCACAGGTCCAGCACGGTATCGGCGCGACCCTGGTTGACGGCGATCTCGGCGAGCCCGTTCGAGTTTTCGTACCACATGGGATGCCCCACAGGAACGTCACTGAACGTTCTGGCCCTCGGCACGCTTTGTCCCGCGATTCTGATCGCGGCCTGCGGCGCTACGACCGAGGCGCGCACACCGGTCATCGCGTTCCCGAAGTGGTCGAGATAGACGATCTCATGGAGGTCATCGGGCCACATCCCATAATCGCTTAGCTCCAGAGGTTCCCAATGGGGAGTTTGACCGCGGGCGAGAGTGGCGGCAACGGGCGCGTAGAGATCACGGCCGTGAAACGTTGCCGAGATCACCTCGGAGCGCCAGGTGATCCTCCAGGCACGGCCTGATCCCCCGTGCTTCATCACCGCATTGAAGATGCCGTTGCCGGGACCGACAAACCATTGTTCGTCGACTTGAACGACGACCGGTGGGTGCGAGTGGCTTCCGACACCGGGATCCACGACGCATAAAAACACACTGTTCTTCGGGAATCCGTGGCGATAGGCCGCGAGCAGATAGGCGCTCGCACGGGGATTGTACATCGGGGCATTGGCAAAGAGGTTGACGACCCGGACCCCAGGCGCAAACTGATACAGCACGGCGAGAATCTGACCGAGGTACGGCCCTTCCATCCCGTAATCTGTCACCAACACGATCATGACAGTCGATTGTCGGAGAGGCGTAGCCTCGCTGCAACCCTCCGGGCTGCGGATTGCGACGCTCGCCGGTCGCCATCAATATGTGTCGGCCTGCGGCCGACGGATTGGTGGGTTACGCCGGAAATAGCGCGGCTAACCCACCCTACATATGGGTCGAAGGCTCGTCGGCCAGGTGTCCCGCGGCCCGCCGGGGCGTGGAGCGGATCAGGACGTTTTCGCGTCCTTTGTAGCGTCGGCGCCGGTCGCCTCTTGCGGCAAGGGCCGATCGACGAGCTCGACCAAGGCCATCGGAGCGCGGTCACCGTTACGGAAACCGCACTTAAGGATACGTAAATAACCACCGGGCCTCTCCCGATAACGCGGTCCGAGATCGCTAAAAAGCTTCGCGACCACCTGTTTGTCCCGCAACCGAGCAAACGCCAACCGGCGTTTCGCCATCGTGTCTTGTTTGGCAAGCGTAATCAGCGGCTCCGCGGTGCGGCGCAGCTCCTTGGCCTTGGGAACGGAGGTCTTGATAACCTCGTGCCGAAACAGCGACACCGCCATGTTCCTGAACATCGCCTTACGATGGCTGCTATTGCGGCTAAGCTGCCTGCCGACGTTTAGATGTCGCATTCCCTAACCTCCTTCAGCTCCGGCCGCTTCAACTCCGGCCGAGACTTTTTGCAAGCCCGGCGGCGGCCAATTAGCGAGCCGCATGCCGAGCGACAAGCCCCGCGTGGCTAACACATCCTTGATCTCGGTGAGTGATTTTTTTCCTAGATTCGGTGTCTTGAGCAACTCCACCTCGGTACGCTGGATGAGATCGCCGATATAGTAGATGTTCTCGGCTTTCAGGCAGTTCGCCGAGCGCACCGTCAATTCCAGATCGTCGATGGAGCGCAGCAAGATCGGGTCGATCTCCGCATCCCTCGTTCCCTGCGGCGTCGGCTGCTCCCCGCCGCTGAGATCGACGAAGATCGATAACTGCTCCTGTAAAATGCCGGCCGCCCTGCGGACAGCAGTCTCGGGATCCACGGTGCCGTTGGTTTCAATCTCCATGACCAATTTATCGAGGTCAGTGCGTTGCTCGACGCGGGCATTTTGAACCTCGTAAGCGACCCGGCGAATAGGGCTAAACGAGGCGTCCAGCTTCAAGCGGCCGATCGCATGCTCTTCCTCCTCAGCGTTCATCCGGATATTCGCCGGGACATAACCCCGCCCGCGCGTGACCCAAAGCGTGAGATGGAGCTCCCCGCCCTCCATCAAGGTCGCGAGATGATGTTCTGGATTGACGATCTCAACGTCATGGTCTAGGGAGATATCGCGCGCCAGCACATCGCCGCGGCCCTTCTTATTGAGCGTCAACATCGCCTCGTCACGGGCGTGCATGCGTATCGCGAGCCCTTTGACATTCAACAAGATGTCCGTGACATCCTCTTGGACACCGGGTATCGTCGTGTATTCGTGCAAAACGTTTTCGATCGTGACTTCCGTGACGGCACAGCCCGGAAGCGATGACAGCAAGACGCGCCGCAAGGCGTTTCCCAGGGTGTGTCCGAAGCCCCGGTCCAAGGGCTCCAATATCATGCGCGCACAGCGGCTGCTCACCGCTTGGACGTCGATCTGGCGTGGTTTCAGTAAACTGACGGTATTTGCCAACATGCGAACTGGCCCCTCTCGGCTACTTCGAATAAAGCGCCACTACGAGCGATTCGTTGATATCCGACGGCAGCTCGCCGCGATCAGGAACGGTTTTAAATATCCCTTCCATTTTCTTGGGATCGACCTCGACCCACTCCGGGAATCCGTACTGTTCGGAGAGGGTCAATGCGTCCTGGATCCTGACCTGAGCCCGACCCTTCGGCGAGACGCTGATCACATCATTGGCCCGCACCTCATAGGATGGGATGTTGGTCGCCTTGCCGTTAACCCATATAGCCTTGTGGCTCACCAACTGCCGCGCCTCGGCCCGCGTCACCCCAAACCCCATACGGTAGACGACATTGTCCAGACGGGACTCCAGTAGCTTGAGGAGGTTTTCGCCTGTTGACCCCTTGCGGCGAGCGGCCTCCCGATAGACTTTGCGAAACTGGCGTTCCAAGACGCCATACATGATGCGCAGCTTCTGCTTCTCTCTGAGTTGCAGCGCGTAGTCCGATATGCGGCGCTGGCGACTCTCCCCATGCTGGCCCGGGGGTTTGTCTAAGTGACACTTGGTCTCGAGCGGCCGGGCGCGGCTCTTGAGTGCGAGATCGACTCCTTGACGCCGGCTTAAGCGGCACGTCGGTCCGAGGTATCTGGCCATAATCTCTTATACCCGCCGCCGCTTCGGCGGGCGGCATCCGTTGTGAGGAATGGGTGTGACATCAGTGATGTTGGTGATCTTGAATCCGGCCGCATTGAGCGCGCGCACCGCCGATTCCCGGCCCGGCCCCGGTCCCTTGACGTAGACCTCGAGCGTCTCGACACCGAATTCTTTCACCGCGGTACCGACCTTCTCGGCCGCGACCTGCGCCGCGAACGGCGTGCTCTTCCGCGAGCCCCGGAAACCGCTGGCGCCGGAGGTGGACCAGCCGAGCGTATTGCCTTGCTTGTCGGTGATCGTAATGATGGTGTTGTTAAAAGAGGCATGGATATGAACCACCCCATCCACCACGATCTTCTTCGCCCGTTTGTGCGGACGTGCACTCTTGTTGGCCATGATTATTTCCTTATTGCCTTGCGGGGTCCTTTTCGCGTTCGGGCATTGGTGCGAGTCCGCTGCCCTCGCACCGGCAAACCCCGGCGATGCCGCAGTCCACGGTAGCAGCCGAGGTCCATCAAGCGCTTGATGTTCATTGATACCTCGCGCCGGAGATCCCCTTCGACGGGGTACTTGACTATTTCGGCGCGCAGCGCATCCAATTGTTCCTCACTCAATTCCTTTACCTTGGCCGCCGGCGGCACGCGGGCCGCTCGGCAAATTGCGACCGCGCGCTTACACCCGATGCCGTAGACATGGGTAAGCGCGATGCTCGTATGTTTTTGTACAGGTATGTTGACGCCGGCTACGCGGGCCATCGGGAGCACCTCTTAATCATCTTGATCATAGTGACACCTTTGCGCACTTAACCCTGCCGCTGCTTATGCCGTTTTTCGGTGCAGATGACACGCACCACCCCTCGGCGCCGCACAATCTTGCAATTTCGGCAAACCTTTTTTACGGACGTCCTAACTTTCATAAAATCTATTCCCCGCGGTCTTGCCGCGGGGACCTTAGCGATGGGGTTTCCAAAGGGGAGAGGCGCAGCTCTCCCCTTTGGTCG
>JBIMKD010000363.1:0-2512 GCA_043673815.1 Chromatiales bacterium | reverse complement strand
TCTATCGGTGCCGCTGCCGTCGCCATCATCGAACAGCGGCTCGCGGAAATCCTGGCGAATTTCCCATCGCGCCCTCTGGGTTGGCTGTTACGCCGCATCGTGTTCCCTTGGGGACGGCAGAGCCGGCCGGCCGACGATCGGCTCACGCACCAAGCGGCGGGGCTGCTACTCGAAGCCTCCCCCGCGCGCGACCGGCTGACGGCCGGCATCTTCGTAAGCCGTGCGCCCGACGATATCACCGGCCGTATCGAGCATGCCTTCGAGCTGGTTCTGCACGCGGAAAGTATCGAGGCACGCATCAAGGCCGCGATCAAGGGTGGCACTATCAAAGGGACCGATGAGCACTCGGCCCGCGCCGAGGCTCTGAACGCGGGGATCGTCTCGGCGGAAGACATGCAATTGCTCGAAGCTTGGGATCGGGCGGTACGCGCGGCGATCGATGTCGACGATTTCGCGCCCGAGGCGTTGGCGCCATTGGCGCAGCGCGGATGAGCCCCGCCCGTGGTTAAGGGTTTGTCGCCATGGGGTATGATACCCTCGCCGCAGCAGTGAGAGTCCCCGTCGCAAGCGGCAGGGTATGAGTAAATAATAGAATACGAGGTCTCACGCATGCTGAGCGGGTATATCACGCTTCCTTGGTGGGGCTATGTGCTGGTCACCTTGGGGTTGACGCACATAACGATCGTATCGGTGACTATTTTTTTGCACCGCCACCAAGCCCATCGCGCGTTGGACTTGCATCCAGCCGCCGCGCATTTCTTCCGCTTCTGGCTTTTTGTGACCACCGGGATGGCCACGAAGACCTGGGTCGCGGTGCACCGCAAGCACCATGCGTTTGTGGAAACCGCGGACGATCCTCACAGTCCGCACAATGTGGGCATAAGAAAACTGCTTTCGAGCGGCGCTGAAGTGTACGGGGAAGCGTATACGCGACATCCCGAAGTTCTCGCGACTTATGGACACGGCACTCCCAACGACTGGTTGGAAAGGTACCTCTACGGCCGCACGTATAGCTCTTGGCTCGGGGTCGTCCTGCTGGGAATAGTTTATGTCCTTGCGTTTGGGCCCATCGGCCTCACGATGTGGGCGATACATATGATGTGGATCCCGTTCTTTGCCGCCGGGGTCATCAATGGGTTGGGTCATTGGTGGGGCTACCGCAATCATGCCTGCCCCGATGCTTCCACCAACCTTATCCCTTGGGGTATCTTGATTGGCGGAGAAGAATTGCATAACAACCATCATGCCTTCGCCAGTTCCGCTAGGTTTTCCAGCCAACCATGGGAGTTCGACATCGGTTGGTGGTATATCCGCGCACTGCGTGCTCTCGGCCTTGCACGCGTGAAGAAAATCGCGCCCCACTTGTGTAGGGATCCTCGGAAATCGCTGATCGATGAGGACACCGTCCTAGCGGTCTCACGCTGTCGTTTGCAAGTGCTCTGCGATTATACCAAGAACGTCGTCCAGCGAGCACACCGTGAACAATACGAACCGGGGCACCCAATGAACCGTCATAGGCGGTTTCTCACACGTTCGCAGAGTCCGAAGGATACCGCTGCCGAGCAGTGCCTTGCGGAGGGACTCCAGGACAGTGCAATACTCGCAAAGGTTCATCACTTTCAAACGCGCTTGCAAACCATCGCTCAGGAAACGCCCATCTCATTGGATCAACAGCGGCAACTCCAAGAGTGGTACCAGCAAGCAAAAACGAGTGGCGTTGCGGCGCTCGAGCAATTTTCCGAGATCTTGTCGAGCTATTCCTTGCAATCGGGTACAACCCAGATCGTCCGCCGGCCGCTTACTTCGTGATGCGAATAGGGTTATAGTTACAGCATCACGATGTTGGGAGGACGCGCGATGCTGACTCGCTCTTGCTACTCTCGTGGAACGTTATTGTGGGTGACGCTGGGTGTGGCTTTGGCTTCGCCCGGCCTCCTGGCCGAGATGTACAAATGGGTCGATGATGAGGGGCAGGTGCAATACTCGCAGTCGCCGCCCCCAGGCCGGCCGGCCCAGACCATCAAACCTCCTCCGAAGGTCGATTCCAAGGCCGCCCGCGAGAAACTGAAGCAACAACTGCAGGACTTCGAGGTGCGCGGCGATAAACGGCAGGAACAAGCGGAGGCCGATCAGAAGACCAAAGAACAAGTGGGTGAACGCAAGGCGGCTTGCGATGCGGCGCGCGAGCGCTTAGCGAAGCTTGAGGGCAAGCCTAGGATCCTGCAATACGCGGAAGACGGAAGCAGCAAGCGGCTTACCGAGGAAGAGCGCCAGGCGGCTATCGCCGAGGCTCGCAAACAAGTCGAGAAACATTGCGAGCCCTGAAGTGCTGGTTTCGCCGGCGATTCGCTGCGTCCGCAGTACTGATAAAATGAGAACGTGGTGTACACTATTGGGCACTTCGATAAATTCGTTTCCAGTGGTAGCTAACCGTGAATAACCAAGGATGATTAAAGGCTGGTTAGTGGTGTTTTGTACACGGCTACCGCTTGCCTTATAGGATGCCGTTTAC
>JBIMKD010000362.1:0-7596 GCA_043673815.1 Chromatiales bacterium | reverse complement strand
GCTGCGCCCCGCGGCCGCATAGGCCGCGTTCATCGCCAGCAAGGTCGAAGCCGCGCCGCAGGTCGAGACGAGAAAAGATCGGCGCGAAACACCTCGGCGTTTGGCGTTCTCGGTCGAGAGATCGGACGCGAGTCGGCGCGCTTGGTGATGCACCGGCGCCAGCGGGATGGGTGCAAATTCGCCGTTGGTGGTAGTATCGAGTTTGATGGGCAGGCGGCGCCCTTCGGGATCGTTTTGTTGGGCCATGAGGTCCTCCGTTGTGTGAGCAATCTGCCGGATGGGTTCTGTCAAATTGATGGATACGAAACGTATATTTCCGGGAGCTGATGACTTCCGGCGGGTAGCGGTAACCGCGATAACTTATAAGCTTGTTCATGCGATCATGGTGCATGAATGTTTGCCAGTTTGACAGAGGCTTGATCGACCGTGACGAACTGAAGAAGGAACGCTGGGCATCCTTCGTACCCCGGGCTAAGTCGCTCGACTCAGGAATCGGGCCTTCAGGCTATGAAGGCGTTCCGCCGTACCCAGGGCCGGTGCATAAAGCAGGCTTGATCGCATACCATTACACTGTGAATACAAAGTGGCAGAGGCTCCTTCTGCGCCAACTCGGTTCGGACGCACTCTTCACCGATGCCGCGGACCGGGGGCTTTAGCTGTTCCGCGGAAGTCCCATTGCGCTCGAACAGGCATTTCAGAAAGCGGGGTATTGATATGGCGGTTAAATCAAAGACCATGTCGGCAGGCACTGCGCTCATTCCCTTCACGCTGCCGGATGTTGACGGCAGGTCCGTGAATATCCTGGACTACAGAGACAACGTCCTTCTTGTTGTTTTCACGTGCAATCATTGTCCGTATGCCAAGGCCTCGTGGCCCACCTTGATCGATCTCCAAAAGCGTTATGCAAAAGACGGATTCCAAGCTGTTGCGGTGAATCCCAACAACAACCCGGCGTATCCCGACGACAGGTTCGAGGCGATGAAACCCTACGCGGAGTCCATCGGATTGAATTTTCCGTATCTGTTCGACGGAGACCAGAAAGCGGCCAGCGCCTACGGAGCCGAGTGTACGCCGGACCCATATCTTTTCAAGGATGGAGCACTGTATTATCACGGCCGCATCAATGACAACTGGCAGAAGCCGGAAGCAGTAAAAGAGAAAAGCCTGGAGAACGCAGTTCTCGCCGCGCTCGGCCGGGGGCAGCTCCCCGGTAAGATTTTTCCGAGTATCGGCTGTTCCATCAAATGGGTGGCGTAAATCAATATACTTCGCGGGCGGGGTATGAACCCGTCCTTGACCAAAGGGGAGAGCTGCGCATCTCCCCTTTGGAAACCCCATCGCTAAGGTACCCGCGGCAAGACCGCGGGGTCTGCGTTTAATTAAACGGCAGTGGTCTGTTCGGCTTGCAAAACCTCTCAGTAGCTACGCGTTGCTGGGAGCAAGCGGAGAACGGCCGCGCCCCTCGCCGGACGCCCGCTCCTCGCGGTGCTGGCCGCGGCCGACCGGCCATAGCAGTATAATCACTTCATTTGATTCTCTAGGGGTAAAACATGCGACAGGTCGTGATATCCCACGGGGAAGACAACTATTGGGTTGCCGAATGTCCGAGTCTCCCTGGCTGTATTTCCCAAGGCCGGACCAAAGAAGAAGCTATCTCGAATATCAAGGAAGCCATCGAAGGGTACATCTCTGCCCTGGAACACGATGGCTTAGCAGTGCCCGAAGACCGGTTTGACACTCTGCTTGTGGCGGTGTGAGCCTCCTCCGGCCCATCTCGGGTCAGGCGTGTGTCGCCGCATTAGCCAAAGCCGGCTTCTACCGGAAACGCCAGCACGGTAGCCACATCATCTTGCGGCGGGACATCCCTTTCGCCCAACTCGTCGTGCCTGATCACAAAGGACTGGACCGAGGTACCCTCCGGGCTATCATCCGCCAGGCAAATATGACGGTGGATGAGTTCATCAAGCTCCTGTAGTCGGAGGTGCTACCACACCATCACGCCCACGGCCCGGGTGTTGGACGCCGTCAAGTTGATGGCCGAGAAGAGCGTCGGCGCGCTCGTGGTCAGGGCGAGAAAGTCGTCGGCATCATTAGCGAACGCGACTATGGCCGGCGCAGGCTTCGGAGATCTTCGATGTCCTTGAGAATGCCGGCAAGCGTTGCTTCCACTACTTTCTTGCCTTTAGCCCGCGTCGCCAGAGTCGCGTCCCCATAAATGCCGCTCGCAGAATAGTTGCCGGCGTTGCTTTTCACCGGAGTCCACGCTCCCGTGCCTGTGGGAAAGTCCTTCGTCGCCTTTGTCATGTCCACCGAATCCGGCGCAATGTGGAGCATCATCGACGTCTCGATCTCATCGGCGTGGGTTCCTTCGCGCTGTTCGCTGACTGCCTTGACGACCGAATCGGCCACTGCGAGGATGTCCGTGAATCGAAGAAGGATTCCGTCGAGGGCGAGCAATGCTTGCGCGGCCTTGAGTGGAGTCTGCGTCGATACTCCGGTGTTCAGCACATAGAATCGCTTCGGACCGTGTGCAGCTAAGCTTCTGCAGATGTCGATGATGAGCTCACGGGCCGTGTCCTGCCTGAGCGACGTCGAACCCGGATAATTCACGAACGCCGGATAGAAATGGTAGTTGACCGTCGGGGCGACAACAACGTCGGCGCGCTCGATGACGCGGCGTTTGAAGTACTCGGCCATGATCCAATCGTTAGCTAGCTTGAGATGGGGCCCGTGTTCCTTCGCTGCGGCACCGAGTGCGATGACCACCACAGTGTCGGCGGAGAGCCGATCCCTTGCCTCGACCCACGTTAGGTTTTCGAGGAGCACACCGGGGAGATCCACCGCCCTACCCTCCGAGTTGCCGAAGCTGGGAGGGGGTGAGTGCCCACACGAGCGTCGCTGCGCCGGCTTTTCGCTGCTCCCGGAACTCCAGCAGGCACGCTGTGCCCTTCTTGAGGGAGATGAACGACGGTTTGCGCCCACTCAAAAGCCAGCTCGTGAGACCCGAGAGATGCGGCTCGTGCCCCACGATCCCGATCGTGCCGCCGGCATCCTGCGTGCGCAACCACCCCCCGCCGCGCCGCATCTTCCTGCACCCATCATCCGTGAGGGGACGCCGAGCGTCGTCCTTCCGGTGCGCGCGAACTCCTCTTGCTGCTCGGCGATGGCGTGACGAACGACGAGTACCCGCATGCAAACCTCCTCTGCGATGGTTCGGTCGGCTGATGGGTCCTACACCTTCGCGAGGCCCGCCGCGCGAGCCGCGCACTTGCCTGAGCACGCGAGCAATCTACCAAGCGTTGGGCAGCTCGGCATCCACCGTGGCCATGGAGGAGTATATGTGTGGTTAGCGTATCGGCGACAAGGAAACCAATGTCGCCGCGTCGCTCGCTCAGCCGCCAGCGCACAGACTAAAACAGGCGAACGAGATGATCAAGGTCGCCGGCGAAGAGCATCGCGGGTCCCGAAGGAGATCGAATATCTTGTCGCTTGCGAGGAGGGGGCCAGCATGCTCCACCGCAATGTTGTCCCTCGCCTGCACGGCACAACTGCATGCCCAGCTTCTCTGTGAAGGTCCTGTGGTCGCGCAAGGCGTCGAATGTCCAGCGCACCTTCGGAAACAGCCGGATGCTCATGGAGCAGCCCATGGCCGAGACGGGTTTGAAGGAAGCACTAAGACGAGTTCCGCTCGGGTGAACCGGTTGATCCGCCGTTAGCTGAACACGCCCCAGGGGACAAGGATAGGTTATCAAGTGTTCCGCATGTGCGCTGTAATTGCGGATTCTGTGCAGTCCGGCTTTACAAGAAAAAATGGGTAGCATTATCCTAATATCGATGAAGAAAATCGGGGACTCTTTCGACCTCAGCGCGACCGATCTTGTCGGCTACCTGAACTGCCGGCATCTCTCCCGGCTGGACCGCGCCGTCGCCGAAGGTGCTTTGGCGAAACCGAAGGTCTGGGACCCGCTGCTGCAAGTTTTGTGGGAACGCGGTTTTATTCATGAGCAAAGCTATGTCGAGCATCTAACGAAGGCGGGCCTGAAGGTGGTCAGAATTGACGGTGTCGATGTCACTGATAAAGCGATTTCTGACACGCTCACTGCGATGAAACAGGGCGCTCCGGTGATAATTCAGGGCGCCCTTTCGTATGCTGGCTGGGGCGGACGTGCTGATATCCTGCGCCGCGTTGAAGTCCCAAGTGCGCTTGGCCATTGGTCATACGAGGCGGTCGATACAAAACTCGCACGTGAAACGAGAGCGGCAACCGTCTTGCAGCTTTGTCTCTATTCCGATCTGCTGACGGAAGCGCAGGGAGCAGCGCCAGAGTATATGTATGTCATTGTACCCTGGTCGGATTTTGAACCACAGCAATATCGGTTTGCCGACTATGCCGCTTATTTTCGCAAGATCAAGCGCGGCCTGCTGAAGTTCCTGGAACAGGACGCGGAAGAGACCTATCCCGATCCGAAAGAGCATTGTGAAATCTGCAGGTGGCGGGAAGCTTGCGACAAGCGCCGCCGCGATGACGATCACCTTTGCCTCGTCGCGGGAATCTCGAAGCTTCAAATCAACGAGCTGAAGCAGTGCGGGATTGCAGCGGTACGGGACCTAGCCGGTATGCCTTTACCGCTGGATTGGAAACCGGATCGCGGCTCGGCCGACTCCTATGGCCGCATCCGTGAGCAGGCACGGATTCAAGTCGAGGCCCGCGAGACGGGTAAAGGAAAATTTGAACTGCTGCCGGTGGAATACGGCTTCGGCCTCACCCGCCTTCCTGAACCATCTGACGGTGACATTTTTCTCGACCTGGAAGGCGATCCTTTCGTTGGCGAGCATGGCCTCGAATATCTGTTCGGCTACCTCTTTGCCGATGAGAACGGAGAGTCCGCATATTACGGTGCGTGGGCCTTCTCACGTGCCGACGAAAAGCAAGCCTTTGAGAAGTTTGTCGATTTCGTCATGGCGCGGTGGGAGAAGTTTCCTGGCCTGCACATCTACCACTACGCACCTTATGAGCCGGCCGCCCTGAAGCGTCTGATGGGCCGTTACGCGACGCGGGAAGAAGAGATCGACCGGATGCTCCGCGCGGGGCTATTTGTCGATCTCTACCAGATCGTGCGTCACGGGATTCGCGCGAGCGTTGAAAGCTACTCCATCAAGCAGTTAGAACCGTTCTACGCGTTCAAGCGGCAAACAATTCTTGCCGACGCGAATGCCGCACTGGCGAATCTCCAGGCGAACATCGAGCTCAATGACGTTCTCTCAATTACGGAAGAGACCAAGGCCACGGTGCTTGCCTACAATAAAGATGATTGTCGCGCCGCCACCGGCCTCCGCGACTGGCTCGAAACGCTGCGGGAGCAGCTTGTCGCTGACGGCGTGGACGTGCCGCGCCCGGAACCAGGCGACGGCGCTCCCAATGAAAAGATCACCGATTGGCTAATCAAGATTAATGCGCTGATCGAAAAGTTAATAGCCGACATTCCTGCCAATTCGGTAGAGCGGGATGAGGAGCAGCAGGCTCGCTGGATATTGGCCAATATTCTTGATTGGCACCGCCGGGAAGAAAAAGCGGTGTGGTGGGAATATTTCCGGCTAACCGATCTCTCCGCGGAGGACCTGCTGGATGAGCGGGCCGGGCTGTCCGGTCTCACTTATGTCGGTGAATTTGGCGGAACCGCACGCGCACCGATCCATCGATACAGATTCCCGCCGCAGGAAACCGAGCTTCGCGGCGGCGAGGACCTGTGCAATCTCGGTGGAGATAGGGTTGGGAAGGTCGAAGCGATCTCCTTTGATGACTACACGGTTGACATCAAGCAGCGGCAGGACAATGCCGGCATCCATCCGCACGCCGTGTTCGCGCACACATATGTCGGCGGGCAGGTGATGGCCGATTCGCTTGTTCGGATCGGGGAATATGTGGCTGAACACGGTCTGCGCGGGGAAGGACCGTATCAGGCAGCGCGCGATCTCTTGCTCAGTGAGATCCCGCGCGTCGGAGGACAACCGCTCCACCGTAATGGGGAAACGACCGTCGAGGCCGCAGTCCGACTATGCGAACATCTGGCGGGCGGAATTCTTCCGATCCAGGGACCGCCGGGCGCGGGCAAGACCTTCACCGGTGCGCGCATGATCTGCGAGTTGGTTCGCCAGGGCAAGACAATCGGCATCACGGCGAACAGTCACAAAGTCATCCGCAATCTGATCGATGCGACCATTGAGGCGGCAGACCAACGTGGCGTCGAACTGCATTGCTGCCACAAGGCCGCTGAAATTGAGGAGTCGCAGCATCGCCTTTCATTTGCGAAAAGCAACGAAGACCTAATTGTTGCACTTGGGAACACATCGTCGGTTGGAGGTGGAACGGCCTGGCTGTGGGCACGGTCGGATGCGTTCGACACGATCGATGTGCTTTTCGTGGACGAAGCCGCGCAGATGTCGCTGGCCAATGTGCTGGCGGTTTCGCAAGCGGCAAAAACGGTTGTGCTGATCGGTGATCCTCAACAGCTCGATCAGCCAACGCTGGGCAGTCACCCCGACGGCACGGATGTCTCAGCGCTCGATCACATCCTGGCCGGCGAACAGACCCTATCCCCGGACAAGGGCCTGTTCCTCGAAGAGACGTGGCGGCTGCATCCTGACATCTGCGCCTACACGTCCGAGCTTTTCTATGAAGGCAAGCTCAGCTCAAAGGATGGTCTTGAGAAGCAGGTCATCAATGCGGCGGGACCAATAAGCGGCGCCGGCCTGTATTACCTGCCCGCGAAACATGGCGGCAATCAGAATTGCTCCCCTGAAGAAGCGCAAGCGGTCGGCACGCTTGTGAACGGCATTCTGGATAGTAAGGCGACCTGGGTCGACCGCGAAGGTCAGGAAAAGCCGGTCACGCTCGGCGATATTGTCATCATCACACCATACAACGCGCAGGTCTTTGAAATTCAGCAACGCCTGCCGAGGGCGAGGGTCGGCACAGTGGACAAGTTCCAGGGGCAGCAAGCCGCGATCGCGATCTATTCAACGGCAACGTCAAGCCACGCGGATGCGCCGCGGGGGATGGAATTCCTTTACAGCCTCAACCGTCTCAACGTCGCGACATCGCGGGCCAAATGCGTGTCGGTTATGGTTAGCTCGCGAAAAATCTTCGAAGCCGAGTGCCGCACGCCGCGGCAAGTTCAACTGGCCAACGCATTCTGTCGGTATCTGGAGCTGGCGAAAGAACTCAAATTGCCTGTCCCTCAACACAAACCGTATTACTCAGCGGGCAATCCCGCTGGGTCGCTTTCAGCGTAGCGAGATCAGTGATCCGTAGAAATCTACATGCTCCGGAAGCGCCCACTCGCCGTGTCCGCCCTATTCCGCGTGATCGAGGAAGGATCAATTCTAGGACGATATCGGCGGAGTCGAGCGGGCCGCACGCCGATCGACTAGAGGACAGCGAGAGTCGTATCGGCGTTAAGGAACCTCTGCAAAAGTCCACGATCTGATCGGTAGGCGCACCGAATACAATCGAGGACGATAATGAACAAGCAGATGACACTGGGCACGGGTTTCGAGAAGTACAGCAAGACCACGCGTCGGGAGAAGTTTCTGACG
>JBIMKD010000361.1:0-31535 GCA_043673815.1 Chromatiales bacterium | reverse complement strand
GGCCTCGTCTTCCGGGGCGTCGCCTTCGAGTTCCGGCCAGGCACGCGCATGACCGGCAAGCGCTGGGACCATGCGTTCTTCTGGGGCTCGCTCATCGCGACCTTCGCCCAGGGCTGCGTGCTTGGAAAGTTCGTGCTGGGCTTCGCGGTGAGCGGACGGCAGTACGCCGGGACGAGCTGGGACTGGGTACATCCCTTCGTGCTCGCGGTGGGCGTCGGGCTCGTCTTCGGCTATCTCTTGCTCGGCGCGACGTGGCTGGTGATGAAGACCGAAGGCGGGCTACAGGACTGGGCGCGCACGAGGGCGCGGGTGGGACTCTTCGGTACGCTCGCCTTCATCGGCATGGTGAGTCTCTGGACGCCGTTCCTGGACACCCGGATCGCCGCGCGCTGGTTCTCGTGGCCCAACATCGCGTACTTCGCCCCGGTGCCGATCGCAACCGCAGCGATCGCCTGGTGGCTGTGGCGGTCCCTTGCGGGCGGGCGCGACGTAGCGCCGTTCGTCGCCGCGATGGGATTGTTCGCGACCTGCTATCTCGGGCTTGCGATCAGCCTCTTCCCGTACATCGTGCCGCCGACGATCACGCTGTGGGACGCAGCCGCCGCACCGCAGTCCCAAGCGTTTCTGCTTATCGGCACACTGTTCTTGCTGCCGATCATCTTGATGTACACCGGCTGGTCGTACTGGGTGTTCCGCGGCAAGGTGAAGACCGAGACGCGCTATGAACACTAGCCGAGATCCATTCCTCTCCCGTCTTCTTTGGGTGACTGTCGCCGTGGCCGCTCTGCTGCTCCTCTGGCAAGCATTGCCTTCGATCGAGCAGCGGATCTTGGGGGTGGACGCGACACCGCGGGTGGTCACTCCGCGCGGCGATCTCGCCGTCGACGAGAAGATAACGATGGATCTCTTCGAGAAGGCCAAAGGCTTGGTGGTCTACATTACGACCCGCGAACGGGTGATGGAATAAGACCTGCCTCCCGCTCACACGATTACAGCAACCAGGGACTTGACCATTCCTTGACATCCTCACGCTAAATCCTGAAGATCTCCCGCCTTTCCGTAGCACACACCCCCAGCGGCATCGTGGGGATACACGCAGCGTTTTGGCTATGTAGCTCAGCCGGTTAGAGCGCGGCACTCATAATGCTGAGGTCGGTGGTTCGAGTCCACCCATAGCCACCATCCTTAAATCAATCACTTGCGTGATTTCTGGCGCGACGAGCGGAGCAGAAAAAATGCTGAAGTCGGTGGTTCCAGTCAACCGATAGCCGCCCTATAAAGCAATAAGTTGCTGTGGTAGCCATTTGATTTTTGATCACGCGGTGCTTCAAATGGATTTCGTCGATGGCACTGACCAGTGCAAGGTTCCGCTTCCGCTCTGACACCGGCACTGACCGGTAGCACTGGCTGGAACGCGATATCGCCAGGACTTTGCGCTACTGTGTCAGCGTCAATGGGCTATCCCCGGTCGATTATCGTTTGGCGTTCTGTACGGCGATGCGGCCGAGCGCTTCGGAAAAAAATCGTTCTCCCAATCTTCGCGGACTACCGCTGAATGTGAATATGTCACAGAATCGCTACTCGCGCTGTGTTAGCATCAAATCTGCGGCAATGTGGAGGAAGTTAGTTAGGGGAGATGTCAGCGCCAACGCCAAAATGGTCGTCATCGGGGATTTATTCTCTGCCCCAACGTGAAGGCGCTTCCGTCACGTCGACACCAATTCTTAAGCGGTTTGGCCAGGATGCGATTCTTGTCTCCACCTAGTACAATAGATGCTCACCTCCCTATTCTCGGGAGAAAAGTTCTGCAACCATTTGATGTGGATTTGCGTGATTGAATAACCTCGTCGTCTGAGTCCTCGGTCGGGATACTGGCTGATGCCGACGGTGATGAATAGCGCGAGCTGCTGCAGCAGGGGACATGGCTGTGGACATACATGCACGACGCCCGAAAGGCACCGCTGTCGCCCTCAATAGCGCAAGCTTAATCGATTTCAAGCAGCGTGTTGCGCCCGAACAACATGCCTCCGTCGTCATAAGAGTATCTATGCAAGTCGGCAGTCTGCCGACTCAGGCGCGGTTTTTGGTCACCCTGAATCGTCACCTCCGGTTTCGGGCGATCGCGGCGTCGACCGCCCAAGACGATCATGCCTTCGAGTGAATATATGGCGGACCTAGACGCTGATGACGCCACGGTAGGTGTTACCAGGCGCCTAAATTTCATCGGCGAGGCGACCGTTTTCTTAGATGTATTACGTTTTATATACCGCGTGGCGTGCTGTGAGGCACCGGTCCTTCTGCAGGGAGAGACTGGAACGGGTAAAGAGCTTGCTGCTAGCGCCATTCACTATCTGAGCGCGCGTCGCGATGGGCCATTCATTCCGGTCAATTGTGGCGCGATCCCAGATACTTTGATTGAAAGCGAATTGTTCGGTCATGTGCGTGGAGCTTTCACGGATGCGAAGGACCCACGGCAAGGAGTCGTCGGGCAGGCGAGAGGCGGTACGCTGTTTCTGGATGAACTGGAGGTCATAAGTCATCGCGGCCAGGTTGCACTATTGCGTTTCCTGCAAGACCAACGATACTGCCCTATCGGTGGGGCCCTGGCAAAAAAAGGGGACGTTCGCGTAATAAGCGCGAGCAATACCGACCTCGAGAAGCTCGCTGCGCGCGGCGAGTTCAGACAGGATCTGTTTTTCCGTCTCAATGTTCTTATTTGTCAGTTGCCTCCACTACGCGCGCGCGGCGGCGACGTCGTGTTGCTCGCCGAGCGGTTTCTAGATCGCTATTGCAGGCAGTACCACAAGCCAGCCAAGCATTTCACCCCCCAGGCGATCGCGGCCTTGCGCATGCATACTTGGCCGGGCAACGTGCGTGAGCTGGAGAACCTGATCCACCGTGAGGTGGTGCTTACCGACTCGCCGCTTATCAACCTTGCAGACCTGCAATCCTTGGAGGCCAGTATCGGTGAGGAGTCACGGACGGTGCTTTGCGAAAAGACTTTTCAAGAGGCGAAAAGGGCTTCGATAGCGGGCTTCGAAAAGGCGTATATCACCGAGATCCTCGCTCGAACGAGCGGCAACATCAGCCTCGCGGCGCGCCTTTGCGGCAAGGATCGCAGCCGTCTCCACAAGTTGGTGAGAAAGTACGGTCTTAATCGCGGGTGTTTCAGCGAATCGCCCGACACCGTCTGACCGGGCCTCGCCTCCCTCCCATTGCATCGCTTGCACCCCGCAGATAGCAGGCGATTACCGCTACGCGGCCTGTGGCGTTTTCGCCTCGGTGCGGCATAACCGCCACGCTGCCCACGGCCCCGCGGAATTTCGCGGACGGTATAGCCCGAACGGGCATCGTATCGGTTTGCCGCTGAGGCACGCCCGCCACATGGAACACGCTATCGTTCCCTGGTTTTATCCAAAAATCAATTACCTACGCCTCAGGACCCGTTGGCCAAAGAGTTGCGACTTCAAGCACTGGAGAGTGAGCGGGGAGGTCGAGGTTTTATGTCCGCGGAACAAGATTGCTGTGTACGGGCCATCGCGCGCGACATCGAGGCCTACCTCGCTATCCACCCGCATGCCGCGGACAGTGCAGAGGGAATTCATCGGTGGTGGCTCGGGAGCGGGAGTCAGGAGGAATCGCTCGACGGAGTTCGCGCTGCGCTCGAGTGGCTGACGGCATGCGGCCGCATCACGCGCCGCGTGTTACCGGACGGCGGCGTCGTATACTCCGGCCCAGGGTCGCACCCAAAACCGAGCGGTGATACAGCGTAGGTGACGAGCAGGAACAGGTACCCAGCTTACGAGGAGAGCACTTCATGGTTCAGGTAACTTATCCAGGCGTATATATTCAGGAAAAACCGAGCGGTGTACGGACGATCACCGGTGTCGCGACCTCGATTGCAGCGTTCGCCGACTGGTTTCCGCGGGGCGTCTTGAACGAAGCCGTGCAGTGTCTAAGCTACGCCGATTTCGAGCGCGAGTTTGGCGGCATCGATGTCAACAGCCCCGCCAGCTACGGCATCAAGCAGTTCTTCCAGAATGGCGGCAGCGAGTGCTGGGTCGTGCGCGTCGCCTCCGACGGCGCCGGTGGCACGACAGCGGCCGCGACGGCGGAGGTAACCATTAACGAAACTGCTGGTGGCGGTGGCGACGACATGTTCCGCGCCCGCGCCGGGCGGCAGATCCGGGGGGAGGTTGCGGTTAATCCTGGCATCTGGGGCGACAATTTGCTGCTCGAAGTCGACTACGACACCACCGACCCGGAGAACCTGTTCAACATCGCGGTTAGCGAGGTCCAGGTCAGCAACGGCCGGCACAACGTGCTGCGCATCGAGACTTACCGCAACCTGACTATGGAGCCGGGGGTACCAAACAATGTATTAGAGGTTGTCAATGCTAGCTCGCGTTTAGTGCAGCTCGATCGCGATAACATAGCGACCGTGTTGCCCACGGCGGCACCATTTCCGCGGCCTGCAGCCACCGGAACCTACACCGATGCTCTCACCACGCCGATACCGCCTAGCCCGATTAATATGACGGTGGATGCTGGCGGTGGTACGCGTGCGTTTGCCGTCAACTACACCGGTACGCCGGACTACCCAGCGCTGCGACCGTTAATCGAACAGGCGCTGCGCGCTGCGGCCAGCCTGGCCACTACGAATGCTGAGCGCGCGCTAATAGCCGGAGCCAGAGTTCGCTTAATTGGTCGCGGCACCGCGGTCTCCCCATACCATTTCCTAATCCAGGCCGGTCGTGGCGGTACTGCTTTCGATCCGGCCGCCACATTGGCCATCACGGGACCCTCGGCGCTCGGCCTGCCCGCAGCCGAAAACGCGCAACAGTACACACTAGCTGGCGGCAAAAACGGCACCGCGCCGGTTGGTGCTTCGGCTCTCACCGGCAACCTCGCCGCTAAGACGGGACTTTACGCCCTGGAAGACGTGGACTTGGTCAATATTCTCTGTATTCCACGAGCGGCAGACCTGCCCGAAACGGATATGCGCGCGGTGTACGACGAGGCCAGCACCTATATCGCAGGCCGGCGCGGCTTTCTACTCATCGACAATCCCGAGGCAACCGCTACGCTGGAGTCTATGCAGACCTGGCTGGCGCAGAACGATTCGCTGCGCAGCCGCGACGCGGCCGTCTACTTTCCGCGAACCTTCGTGCCCGATCCGGTAAATGGCAACCGGCTAAAGAGCATCGCGGCCTCCGGCACAATCGCCGGACTGTACGCTCGCACCGACGCGACACGCGGCGTCTGGAAAGCGCCCGCCGGCACCGACGCCACGCTTCAGAACGTGCAATCGCTCGCCTACACCCTTACCGATCTGCAGAACGGCGCGCTCAACCCGCTGGGCATCAACTGCCTGCGGACCTTCCCTGTCTACAGCCATATCTGCTGGGGTGCGCGCACGCTCGATGGAGCCGATCAATTGGCCAGCGAGTGGAAGTACATCCCAATCCGGCGGTTGGCGCTGTTCCTTGAGGAATCGCTGTTTCGCGGCACCAAGTGGGTCGTATTCGAACCCAACGACGAGCCGCTGTGGGCGCAGATCCGGCTCAACGTCGGCGTGTTCATGAACAACCTGTTCCGCCAGGGAGCGTTCCAGGGCCAGACGCCAAAGGAGGCTTACTTCGTCAAGTGCGACAAGGAAACCACCACACAGGCCGACCGCAATCTCGGCATCGTCAACATTGAGGTTGGATTCGCGCCGCTCAAGCCGGCCGAGTTTGTCGTCATCACCATCCAACAGATCGCCGGCGATCTGCAAGTATAAGGGAGTCGAACCATGGCCCAGTTTTCCGTCAATGCACAGCGCTTCGATCCGTACAAGAACTTCAAGTTCCGCATCAAGTGGGATGGCCGGTACGTCGCCGGCGTCAGCAAGGTCGGCGCGCTCAAGCGCAGCACTGAGGTAGTGGAACATCGCGAAGGCGGCGATCCCTCCACCTCGCGCAAATCGCCTGGACGCACCAAGTACGAGGCCATTACCCTGGAGCGGGGCGTGACCCACGACCTCGAGTTCGAGGCCTGGGCCAACAAGGTGTGGCACGTCGGTGCCGGGCTCGGCGCCGAGGTAAGCCTCAAGGACTTTCGCAAGGACGTGCTTCTGGAGGTCTACAACGAGGCCGGCCAGCTCGCGCTGGCGTACAAGATCTACCGCTGTTGGGTGTCGGAATTCCAGGCCCTGCCGGATTTCGATGCCAACGCCAACGCGATCGCGATCCAGACGCTCAAGCTGGAGAACGAGGGTTGGGAGCGCGACCTTGACGTGACTGAGCCCACCGAACCCACGCTCGCGGCCTAAGCAACGCGCTACCGAAGGATAAACGATGGATCTCCCGCAGGTCGCGCTCCGCCCGTTCGGCCGGGCCGAAGATCTGGAACTGGAATTCGGTGGCGGTGGCCGCCCTGGCTTGGTGACGGCTCTACTCGCACGCTGTAGCGACTCACCCGGGGCGCAATTCTGGTGGACACAGTCAGTTGGCACCCGCATCGCGGCGCTGTTGCGCTTGGTTGCTCTCACCGAATCCACCGATCATCTGCTAGTGCAAGCCCGTTGCACGGAGTCCGCTTGCGTTACGGCCTTCGAAATGGAATTGCCACTCGCGGCGCTCGTCGATCAAACCCACGACCCCGGACCGCTACAAGTGGTCCTACCAGACGAGCGCACAGTGTCGCTGCGGCTGCCGACCGGAGAAGACGTACACAACTGGCGCGGCGCGCAGTATGCGTCGCGCCAGGAAGCGGCAGCGGCAATGATCGGCGCGCTGGTGATCGATGGCCAGGTGACGGTCGCCGACGAGTCGGCACTGGCCGCAGCCCTAGCGGTATGGGACCCGCTGGTCGCTTTCAGGGTGTCGTGTCAGTGCCCGGTGTGCGGCGCTGACAACAACGTGCGGGTCGATTTGGAATCGATTGCCATCGCCCGGCTCAACGCCCGACAGCAAGTGCTCTTACGGGACGTGCACCAGCTTGCCTCGCATTACGGTTGGACGGAATCCGAGGTGCTCGCCATCGCGCCATCGCGCCGTGCCCGCTACCTTGAACTGATCGAGGAGGCGCGATGAGTAACTACTTCGATGGTCTGATTAGAGCGAGCGGTCTCGGACCAAGCAGCGCTCCGCGAGCGGGGGACCACGGTATCACCGAGGTCGACGCCCAACACGCTGCACCACCGGTTGCGAAACCCGCCGCAACTCCCGCGGCCACAGCACCGGCAGTTGCACAGGCGCCGACAAGGAATACCCGGCAGACCGGAATAGACACTGCACCACCCGTGGCTGCCGTGACCCCAACGCCGGTCACGCTGGAGTCACCTGCGAGTGTCCCCCCCAAGTCGGTCGCGGATGAGCATGCGGAGCCGGTGTCCACCCGTACGCTACTGGTGCCATCGGGACCGAGTGCGCGGCCAGAGCCCGACGCGCAGGATGTCGGTCAAGCTGTGGTGCGCGCCGCCCTGCGCTGGGTCACGGCCGATGTACAGACTCAAGGCGCAAGGACGGAGACCGAGATCGCGCGAGAGCCGGCGCCGCCGGCCGAACCGGCGCCGGACGCCAAGCCGCATATGCTTCAAATGCCTATGCGGGTAGAGCCGGTCCGGCACCCGGAGACTACCGACCGCCTCCCGCACAGGCCGATCGTGACGCACCAGCCAACTGCAAAGGAAGACGTGGTCGAAATTTCTATCGGCGCCATTCATCTCCGCGTCGACGCCCCGTCACCGCAAACGGTGGTGCAGGCCCCGGTGCCGACAACGCGGTCCGCGGCGGATCGCCCGCCGCCTCGATCCGCGCTTAGCCGGCGCGTATTGCGGAGAATTTGAGTATGGCAAACCCGACGACCGATGGGTGCTTGCCCCGTAGGCGAGGAGGTCGGCCATGAGCAACGCGCTCGCCATCGCCGGCGTGACGGCCGTGCTGCGCGATCTCCTCAACGACGGTTTGATAAATCACAACGTGAGCGGCCTCCTCGGCAGCACGGTGACCGTAAGCACGCTACCGCCCGATCGCGTAGTACCGACAAACGGTAGCGAAAGCTCGCAGCTCAATCTGTTTCTACATCAGGTCACACCCAACACGGGCTGGCGCAACGAAGGTCTGCCCTCGCGCGATGGCTCGGGCCGGCAGCGGCTATCCAACCCACCCCTCGCGCTCAACCTGCATTACCTGCTCTCGGCCTATAGCGGCGGCGATCTGCATGCGGAAATCCTGCTCGGCTATGCGATGCAGCTCCTGCACGAAATGCCGGTGCTCGCCCGCCAAGCGATCCAGACCGCGCTCAACCCCTCGCCGCCGGTGGGCACCGCGCTACCGCCCGCGTTGCGCGCCCTCGCCGACTCCGGGCTGGAAAACCAGATCGAGCAGATCAAGATCACCCCCGAGTACCTCAACACCGAGGAAATGTCCAAGCTCTGGAGCGCGATCCAGAGCCACTTCCGTCCCACAGCCGCTTACATGGCGAGTGGTGCTGATCGAGGCCACCGAGCCCGCCAGCTCGCCCCTGCCGGTGCTCTCTCGCGGGCCTGTGATCAGCGACCGCGAGCGAGGCGTCGTGGTAGAGCCCAGCCTCGTGCCGCCGGTGCCTATGTTGGAGGGGGTGATGCCGCCCGCTGGGCAGCCCGTGGCGAGACTCGGCGAGACGATCGACCTCCCGGGCCACCACTTGGACGGCACCGGACGCACGGTCCTGCTCACGAACGATCGCTTCGAGATCGAAGAGGAGATCGCCGCAATGGGCGCTGGTGGCCCCGCGCTGATGCAGTTCTCCATTCCCGTCTCCCAGGCAGCGGACTTCCCGGTCGGGGTCTACCGAGTCGGCGCGCGGGTACAGCGTCCCGGCGAGCCCGAACCGCGGGAGACTAATCGACTCGCTATGACGCTCGCGCCTGAGATCACGACACCCTTGCCCATGAACGTGACGCGCGATGCCGCAGGTACCGCGAGCTTTACGCTCAACTTCCATCCGGCCCTTCGCGTCGGCCAACGGGTGGTCCTGGCGCTGGGCCAGCAGGAATTCCTGCCGCAGGCTTTCGCCCCGCTCACGACTTCGCTCAACTTCGTCATCGAGAACGCGCCGGTAGCGCCCGGACCCGGATTCCTCGCACGGCTGCGCATCGACGGCATCGACAGCCCGATCATCGACCGCTCGGTCGACCCACCAATCTTCCTCAATCAGCGCATCGTCATCGCATGAACGCGCCGCAACTCCACGGTGACTGGACCGAGGCCAACCAGCGCTATCTGGTAGCCGAGTTCGGACGTCTTAAGGGGCGGCTTTGCGGTGAGGACCAAGCAGCTGTAATCACGGTGCTCGAGCGAGCCCGCAGCACCATGCCCGCGCCCGCCGCGATCGACCATCTTGCCGAGCGGTTCGGGCTCAGCCGATTCGAGCGCGAGCTGCTACTGCTCTGCGCCGGGGTGGAAATGGATGCCGAGATCGCACGGCGTTGCGCCGAGGCCCAGGGCCATCCGCAGCGGAGCCATGCCACGTTCGGACTCGCGCTTGCGGCCCTCGAAGATCCGCACTGGAGTGCGCTTACACCGGTGCGTCCTCTGCGCCGCTGGCGGATGATCGAGATCGATGATCGGGACGGTGTGACGAGCGGTCGACTGCGCATCGACGAGCGGGTGCTGCACTACCTCGCCGGCGTGAATTACCTCGACACCCGCTTGCAAACGCTGGTTCGAGCGCAATCGCCGCCTCGCGCCATGGCGGAGTCGCACCGTCAGATCGGCAACGCTGCGCTGAAGGTATTTGTGGAAAACGGGACCTCCAACCCGGTCATTTGCCTTACCGGTGACGATCCCCAGGGCCAGATCGACGTGGCCGCACAGGTGGCCACAGAGGCCGGTTTACAGATTTGCATCATGCGGGCGGAAGATCTACAGCAAAGCCCGACAGAGCTGGATGCCTTCGCGGTATTGTGGCAACGGGAAGCAGTTTTCTCGGACCTCGCTTTGCTCGTGGAATGCGGTGAATTAGAAGCCTCCAAGCCCGCCGTCCGTCTTACCGAACGACTGGATAGCCTGCTATTTATCGCCAGCCGTGAACCCCTATCACTGAATCGAGCGGCGCTGCACCTCAGCGTGAACAGGCCCGACGCGCAAGAGCAAAAGCAATTGTGGGAGCGGGCCCTCGGACCAGTCGCAAGCCGCTTGAACGGCTCACTGGATGGGGTCGCGACTCAGTTTCGGTTGAGTGCCCAGACGATCCTGTCGACCGGCGAAAAGTTACGCTCCGCCGTGGCGAACGACGACCAACCGGATGCCATACTTTGGAGCACCTGTCGCCGGCTTGGCGGGACCAAGCTCGATGAGCTCGCGAAGCGCATTGTGCCGGCGGCCGCCTGGGAGGATTTGATCCTGCCGGACCCGCAGAAGTCCGTTCTGCGGCAGATCGCCGCCCATGCGCGGCAGCGGCTCAAGGTCTATCAGGAGTGGGGATTCGCGACTAAAGGACCGCGCGGGCTCGGCATCAGTGCCCTGTTCTCAGGCGAGAGCGGCACCGGCAAGACCATGGCCGCCGAGGCGCTGGCTAACGAACTGCAGCTCGATCTCTACCGCATCGATCTGTCCTCGGTGGTCAGCAAATACATCGGAGAAACCGAAAAGAATCTCAAGCGCGTATTCGACGTCGCCGAGGACAGCGGCGCAATCCTGTTATTCGACGAGGCCGACGCCCTGTTCGGCAAGCGCAGCGAGGTCAAGGATAGCCACGACCGCTACGCCAACATCGAGGTGAGTTATCTCCTCCAGCGCATGGAAGCGTATCGAGGGCTCGCCATCCTCACGACCAATCAGAAGGCAGCGCTGGACACCGCCTTTCAGCGCCGGCTGCGCTTTGTTGTCCACTTCCCTTTCCCCGACCTAGCCCAGCGCGAGTTGATCTGGCGCGGGGTGTTTCCGGCAAGCACGCCGGTTAACGGCATTGATTACGCCAAGCTCGCTCGGCTCAACGTAGCCGGTGGCAGCGTACGGAACATCGCCCTCAACGCTGCCTTCCTCGCCGCCGAAAATAAAGAGCCGGTGGGCATGGCACATTTGCTTCAGGCAGCTCACAGCGAAGCGTCGAAACGCGAGCGGCCATTGTCGGACGCGGAGACACAGGGGTGGGTATGAAGTGGCTAGCCGTGCACATTCATCGTTTGGTGCTTAATGGCCACCGCAAGGAAGGCCTGGCACGCCACCGCCGCCAGTTTTCAGACAGAGGCAGCGTGGCTTTTTACCGAGCCCGCCACGACCACTCGACTAGTAAACATCCCCAACAGCGCAGCGTTGCGGTCTGCCAAGTGCACGTGGGGCACGGTGCAAAACCACAGTCCGTTGGAGTACCAACGGCGTGCGGTATCGCACGGGGCATTGAATTATGAGTTACACCGCAGCCCTGGAGACCGTCCGTGCGAAGCCCCAGTCGACTAGCGGGAAGCGGCTCCTCCTCCAACGCAAATGCGCCTGCGGTAATCTAACGGCGGACAGCAAGTGTGAGGAGTGTAAAAATAACGAGGAGGCCTTAGAACGAACTTCCCTCTTCCGCGAGAGGGGAGGGACAGAAGATGAGGAGGACATCCCTCCTATCGTCCAGGAGGTCCTGCACTCACCCGGCCAACCGCTTGATCATGAAACCTGCGCCTTGTTTAAGCCGCACTTCGGACAGGACTTCGGGTGGGTGCGGGTGCATACCGCTCCTAAATCGGAAAGGCTCCAGGCCAAAATTGGAATCAGTCATCCAGGGGATCAACACGAACAGGAGGCGGATCGGATAGCGGACGCCGTGATACGGACGTCAACATTTAACCATTCGAAAGAAACAATAAATCTAATCCAAGCTTACCTTCGGCACTCATACTTTACATCTGTGAAGGAAAGTGTTCTGCGGCGAAAATTGCGGTACATACATCAACTCGATGATCAAGAAGCTCAGCCATTCCTGAAGAAATATGATCATTCGCTAGAGTTAATCGAGCAGCAGATCCAGAAAGCCAGCGGTTCAGAGGCTACTGACCTAATAGCGGCGGTGGAGCGGCTGCGGACCTTAAGGAAAGCAAGAAAGGTGACCTGTTGGCAAACTGAGGGCGGTGGCAATCCCGCAAGCTACGATAGCACCAGCGGCGAAATCCGTTTACACATCTTTTTTGGTGAGCAGGCTACGAATCCCGATAATTTGATGCATGAGGCAATTCATGCTGTACACGGTGCACGATTTCCAAAATTAAGTAAAAGTTACGGCAAGGCACTAGAGAAAGGAAAAGTGACAGATGAAAAACTTGGCCCGTTACTATTAAAGTGGAAAGCATGGACCGAATATTGGGCTTATCGGCGAACCGCGGAGTTCGACAACGCCCGACAGACCGAGCCAAGGTTTCGCCAAGATCCCCATAAGGTTGCCATTGAAACAAAAGACGTGGTGAAGTCGATTGAAAGTATTCGCCAGCACACAAGAGAAGATTTTGAACCCTGGACATGGACACCACCCGAAAAATATCAAGAAAGACCCACCGATCCAAAATCCATTCGTAGAGAGAAAACCAAAGGGGTCTTACGGCGCACCTCCATAGCCCCTTCACCGGCTAATGATGTTCCGCCAGTTGTGTACGAGGTACTTAAATCCTCCGGTCAGCCGCTCGATCCCTCCACCCTTGCCTTCATGGAGCCACGGTTCGGCCACGACTTCAGTTTTGTGCGTGTACATACTGATGCAAAGGCGGCGGAGTCGGCGCGGGCGGTGAATGCGCTGGCGTATACAGTGGGGCGGAATGTGGTGTTTGGGGCTGGGCAGTATGCGCCTGGGACAACTGTAGGGAAAAGGCTCTTGGCACACGAGTTGACGCATGTCGTCCAGCAAGAGCGCCTAAAGGACATACAGTTTGCCGCCACTGAAGACGCCCCCAGTAAGGGATTGCCCAGAAGTATGCGCTATCAGCCGGAGGAGAACATTACTTTAGGGGGTGTAGAAGAACTAATCCCCAATCAACTCTACCGCGTGATAGGGTTTGATATTGGAAGCGCAGACGTAAACAAGCGGGGTATCAAAGAGGGACTAGAGCCAGTCATTCAATATCTACTTACAGTTGATGATGCAGCACCTTCGGTAACGATTACCGGTCTTGCTAGTGAAAGCCGCTTAGCGGGTAAAGGCGCCTTCTCGTATGGATGGGACCGTGCCGATGCAATTAAGCATTACTTGTCGTTACGAGGGGTATCAAAGATCTGGATAAAAACTACCACTCGGGGATCAATTGGTGCACCACCAATTAATACACCACCAGAAGTTAAAGCCTACTGGCGAGCTGCAATCTTAGACATCCGTTTATCGGGCAAACCCAAGCCAGGTAGACCCTATACCGGAGGTTTTGAACCCAGTGTTCCCTCTCCCCCCAAGGGACGAAAGGTAACGGACATTATTTCTCTTATACCGCCTAGAGGCCCGATAACCGCTTCCCTAAAACTGATTAAATTCACGTACGAAGCTCTAAGGGAGCTTGGATATGCAAATCAGGCGGGAAAAATGGAAATGTTCCGCAATGCATATCGAAATGCGCACGCTGATGCCTTGGCTGATCTAACCGAAGCTGACCCTAAGAATCGCCGGCTGGAATACTACAAAAACCAGTGCCAACATCGACTAGATGTAGAAAAACTCAGGGATGTGAGGATACCAAGTACTGATCCAGTTTTCTTCGGTCATGTGATGGATGCAGTGCGGTCCACCGCACGATGCGATGCGTATCTTTGGGTCATAAGCATGGGAGCAAGCGAATACGCGAAATGGGCAGGGGCATGGAGAGAGGACTACCCAGAGCATGAAGCTAGGCTTCGTGCATTTCTTAGTTTACACCGTGAATGATATGTGAAAGGAAGGACTGATTTATGACCACCTTCCCCAATTCCCCCAAACTCCTCAAAGGCGTGCTGGTCGCCATCGACCTGCCCAGCCCGCAGCCGAGCGTGGTTGTGTTCCAATACAACCCCGATACGCTCTCTCGCACCTTGCAAGCCAATACCACCGAGGGCGAGGGCGGTAACCGCTCCGAACCAATTCGCTTGAAAAGCGCGTCGGCCGACACGATCAAGCTCGATGTCGAGATCGATGCAACGGATCAATTGGAAAAGGCGGAAGGCAAGGCGGTCAGCCTGGGCGTCCACCCTCAGCTCGCGGCGCTGGAGACGCTCCTTTACCCAAAGAGCGCCCAGGTCATCGCCAACACCGTCTTGCTGACCGTTGGCACGATTGAAGTCATTCCGATAACGCGATGAAACGACTCGTCATCGACCGTCTTGATCTCGACTTGCACGGCGTATCACTCGCGACCGCCGAGAGCGTCGCTAGCCTCCTGGGTCCGGCGCTTGCCCGTGCCATGCAGGGACGGCAAATTGATGCAGCGCCGGCACAGCGCATCGATGCCGGTCAAATCGGTGTGGCGACCACTCCGGATCCGACCGAGGTCGCCACCCAGATCGCGGAGCGCATTGCGCAGCGGACGAGCCGGGGTTGATATGCCACTCTTGCGCGGCGCATTGATCGAATACGGGACCGACTTGATCGGTCCGATTCCCAATGTGGTGATCTTCCAGTTCAATCCGGAGTCGCTGTCGCGCAGTCTCCAGATCCCACCGCGGCCGACCGGCGCGACCCAGCGCGAAACGACCCAGGCCGGCGAAAAGACCTTCGAGAGGATCTCCTTCAAGGCCCACTTCAGCGCGGCCAACATGCTGGACGAGGACAAGGCCCTGGCGAAATTGTTCGGCATCGGCCCACAGCTCTGCGCATTGGAGAAGATGGTGCTTCCGAGCGCCAAAATTGCAGGCCTCATCGGTGCGGCCATCGACGCCATAGGCGATGCGGTGGGCGGTGGCGGCGATCCGCCGGCGCAGCCGATCCCGCGCGAGAAATACCCGCGCATTTTGTTTATCTGGGGTCTGAACCGCGTGCTGCCGGTGACGATCGACTCGATGAGCATTTCCGAGCTGGAATACGATGCGCTGCTCAATCCGCTGCGCGCCGAGGTCGACCTGCAACTGAGTGTGATCGCGACCGACGCCTGTAGCGATGATGTGTTGGCCAAGGGCGCACTCGAATATTCGACGATCGCCAAGGAGGCGCAGGCCATCGCCAATCTCGCCAACACCGCCGACCAGGTCGTCGAGCTGATCCCACTGTAGGAGTCGCTATGTTTCTACCCAACTCGCGTTACTCGAAGGTCGCCACCGTCGAGACCACTACCTCGACCGGGGAGACCGTGGTCGCTCTCAAGTTGCGCCGCCTGACACCGGTGACCGGCGATCCGCACACGGTCCAGTCCGGCGATCGACTCGATCTTCTGGCGCAGGCGCGCACCGGAGACGCCACCCAGTTCTGGCACATCGCGGATGCCAATACGGCGCTCGATGGACGGACGCTCGTCGAGACGCCCGGGGACACCCTCGCGGTGCCGAAGGCATAACTATGGGTGAGCAGCGTTTCCGAGTCTGGTTCGGCGATCAGGCGGCGAGCGAGAGCGAGTTGGCTCGGATCGAAGAGATCGAGGTGATCCAGGAAATGGATGCTTTCTGGGAGGCACAGCTGCGCATGAGCTTGTGTCTCGACGCACAGGGCAAGTGGCTGGATTGGCCCGGCGATCGCGCGGCGCCGTTCTCGCGCGTACGGGTCGAGATCGACATCGGCAACGGGGACTTCGTGCCGCTCATCGACGGGCCGCTGGTCGGCATCGACGCGGCGCTCGATTCCCAACCCGGTCGCAGTACCGCCGCCATGGTGATACGCGACGACAGCGCCTACCTCGATCGCGACGAGGAGATTGGACCACCGTTCGAAGGGAAAAGCGACAGCGACATCGCCAAGGAACTATTCGGGCGCATCGAACAGATCCGAAAACCCTTCCGTATCAAACCTACCGACGGCACCCACGAGATGACCACGCGGCGCGGCACCACGCTCGCATTTCTACGTGAGCTCGCGAGGCGCAACCATCGGCATGCCTATGTGCTGCCGGGCCCCGAGCCTGGCGCCAGCATCGGTTGCTTCCTGCCCGATCCGGAGGACGCTCCCGGTCTGCCGCCGTTGCTCATGATCAGCGATGACCGCAATCTCGCCGACGCCCGCATCACCGAAGTCCCGGACGGGGCCGAACTGACCCGGGCATGGCTGCTGCGGTTTGGCGACGACAGGCCTACCCCTTTCGAAAGCAGTGCCAAGGACCTGGAACTGATCCGCGATCTGCCCGCAGTGGCGGTTGACTTAAGACCAAAACGGCTGCTGCATCCCGGCGACAACACCCGCGAGGATCCCACCGCGGCGATCGCCGGCCAGACGCGGCGACGCGCCTATGTCTATCACCTCACCGGCCAGGTGATTCCCGGCTGCTACGGGGCGGTGCTCTCACCCTACAACAAGGTGCGGGTCGATGCCGGTGCGACGCCGCACAGTGGCGTCTTTTTGATCACCAAGGTCGTGCACCGGATCACGCCCTCCGTGTACTCGCAGCAAGTGGAAGCCAAGAGCAACTCGCTCACCGGCGTCTCCGGCGCGCCGGTGGCCGAAGCACTGGGCGGGGGGCTATCGCTGTCCTTCTCCACGAGCGTGGGGATCTTCTGATGAACGATCTGATGGAACACACGGTCGAACGGCTGGTCGAGCGAGTCGGCGGCAGCTACTACGGCAAGTACCGCGGCCTCGTGTCCGATGTCGACGACCCCGATAATCGGTGCCGCATCCGCGCCACCGTGCCGGCCATCCTGGGCGAGCATCCCTGCGCCTGGGCCATGCCGGCCATGCCGTTCGCCGGTGACGGCCACGGCATGGTCATGCTGCCCGCGGTGGGATCGGGTGTCTGGATCGAATTCGAGGCCGGGCAACTGGATAACCCGATATGGTCCGGGGCCTGGTGGGTGAGCGATGAGCGGCCCGATCCGCAAGGGCCCAAGGTGCGCGTGATTGTCTCCGAGAACGGTCACCAGATAATCCTCGATGACGACAACGACGAGGTGAAGGTCATTCACGGCAGCGGTCCCGAGATCAAGATCACCGCCACCGAAATCGTGCTGACCTGCGGTGCTTGCGAAATCAAGATCGGCAATACCGAGATCTCGCTCAACAACGGTCTGATCAAGGTCGGATCGGCAGGCGTGAGCTTGGTCAACGGCGCCATGACCATCGGAGTCCCACCATGATCCCGATCCTCACCACCACGAGCACGGTGATGTGCCCGCATGCCGGCCAAGCCCAGCTCGTCACAACCAATACTGAGGCACTGATCGACGGCGCACCGGCCGTGCTGCAGACCGACGTGCATCCGATCGTCGGCTGCACCTTTACCCCTGGCTTCTATTCGCCCTGCGTCACCATCCGTTGGGTGACGGGCGCTACGCAGACCCAGATCCGGGGCGTGCCGGTGTTGTTACAGAACAGCGTCGGCTTGTGTCTCAATGCCGCCCAGGCACCGCAGGGCGTGGCGATCGTGGCGCAGGTCCAGCAGCGTGCAAAGGGTAGTTAGCGATGGGCTTGTCCAACGGCCGCCACCTCGCCTTTCCGTTTCGCATCGGCAGCGACGGCCGCACCGCGGCGCCGGGCTCGGATTTCGAGCACTTGCGCGATGAGCTCTTGCAACTCTTGCTCACCAGTCCCGGCGAGCGCCTGTTCCTGCCCGAGTTCGGCGGCGGCGTGCGCAAGCTCGTGTTCGGCGTCGCCAAGGCTAGGATCACAAATGCGCTCTCACGCTGGCTCGGACACCGCTTGACGGTCGAGCTCATCGATGTGACCTGGGATGACCCCACCGCGCAATTGGAGGTGACTATCAAATATCGCCCGGCCGGTAGCGCCGACTCGCGCGTAATGAAGCTCCAGAGGACCAGTCGATGAGCGCGGTGATCTCGCAAGATCACGTCGACGATCGGGCCGACGTCCTCGAAGGGCGCAACCTGAATGGCATGAGGCTGGCGTTGGTGACGCTGCCCACCGGTCCCAGTCCCGATCACGCCGTTGTGGATCTGCGCTTCTATAACGCGCTGCATGTGGCCGACATCCTCGCGGAGATCACGGCCGATCCGGCACGAGCGGGTCAAATCTTCCGCGTGCGCGGCGGCACCCGCATCCCGGCCGGAAGCGCCACGGGCCAAGTCCGAGTGACCGCGGTCACCGGTATCGATCCAGAACAATTATTGCTGCGTATCGAACCGGTCGGCGACTATTCCACCTACACGCTTGAGCTGGTCTGGGATGCAAGCCGCATCGACCCCTTCTTCAGCACGCTCGGCTTCAAGTTCCGGCCCGGCTGTTTCACCAACGATTGTGCGCCGAGCTTGCCGGGCCGCCCCGCGGCGCCGGGCCCGGTCATCGACTATCTGGCCAAAGACTACGACTCCTTCCGCCACACGCTGATGACCGCCATGGCCGAGCGCGTCCCGGCATGGCAGAGCACCAGCGAGGCCGATCACGATCAGGTGCTGATCGATCTCTTCGCCGCAGCAGCAGACGAGCTGTCGGATTTCCAGGACCGGGTGATGAGCGAGGCCTATCTGGCAACCACGCGCAAGCGGGTGTCCTTGGCGCGCCATGCGCGGCTGGTCGACTACCACCTGCATGAGGGCAATCAGGCGAGCACTTGGCTCGCGGTCGAGGTGCTGGCCGGTCAGGCGCCCTTCACGCTCAGCGACCAAGAGTTGGTGGTCTGGACCGGCGCCGATCCTCCACTTCCGGAGTCGGACTTCTTCACCAGCCGCCAACGCCGTTTGAAATCGGGGCAGCGCCAGCACTTGGATCCGCTGCTCAATCGGCTGCGCCTGCACACCTGGGGCAACGCCCAGCCGGCGCTGCGCGCCGGGGCTACTAGTGCCGATCTGGTGCCGACCGTGGCCGGCCCAACGGAAGCCGACAGGTTGCGTGATTTGGTGCGTAACGGCCTGGTGCGCGAATTACTGATCGCCGAGCAACTCAATCCCTTGACCGGCAACCTGCCGGGCCGCAATCCGCGTAAACGGCAACTGCTGCGGCTGCATTCGGGTACAGACGCTGCCGAAACCCTCTTCGACCCTGTCACCCTCACCTGGCTGGTTCGTGTGCATTGGCGACCGGAGGACGCCCTGCGTTTCGACTACAGTTTCACGACCTTCTGTAACGGCGCCCCGGTGGAAAATATATCCATGCTCTTCGGGAACGTGGTGCCGGTGTATGAAGGCCGACCGATGACGGTGCATTTTTACGAAGGCGGGATAGTGCTGCCGACCGAAACTCCTACCGAAAAGCACCGCCATTACCGGCGGTTGGAGCGCTACGGCGGAACCGGCGGCTGGGTGCTGGCCGAGCTCCCCGACGAAGGTCCGCTCGCCTATCTGCCGACACCGGTCAACGGCGAAGTGCCAGCGCGTTCGACCCTGCATGTGGAGATCGAGCCACCGGGTGCACCGCGGGATCCCTGGGACGAAGTCGAGAGTCTGGTCCACAGCGACGATTCCCCGGAAAGCGGTGACCATTTCATGGTCGAGACGGACGAGCACCAGCAGAGCGTGCTGCGCTTTGGCAATGGCACCAACGGCCGGCTGTTGCCTGCCGGCGCCGTCGTGCATACGGAATATCAAATAGGCGGCGGCGCGCGCGGTAATGTCGGCGCCGATCAGCTTACCCACGTACGAGCGCTGACCGGCGCCTTAAGCGGCGCCATCGTCGCGGTTTGGAACCCCTTCGACGTCACCGACGGCCGCGATCCGGAATTGGCCGATAAGGTCCGCCGCAACGCACCGGAGGCTTATCGCGCCCGTCAGCTGCGCGCCATCACGCTTGCCGACTACGCCCGGCGCGCCGAAGAGGTGGAGGGCGTCACGCGCGCCGTGGCCCGCTATGCCTGGACCGGTAGCTGGCGCACGGTGCGGGTGGTCATCGATCCGGGGGGCACGACCGAGCTCACGGACGCGCTGCGCACTGAGGTTGCGGCCCACCTCGAAGCCGTGCGATTGATCGGCGAAGACCTCGAGCTGCGCCCGCCGCGTTTTGTGCCCTTGGAGATTTACATCACGGTCTGCGCCGCCCCCGAATACTGGATCGAGGATCTGCGGTTCGTGCTGGAACAGGAATTTTCGGATAGCTGGACCTCGGATGGGCGCCGCGGGTTCTTTCATCCTGACGAGTGGAGCTTCGGTCAAGCGCTGCATCGCAGCGCGATCGAAGGCCGTATCCACCAAGTAGCTGGCATCAAGCATGTCGTCAGCATCACCATGAAGCGCTTCAACGCATCGACACCGGGCGTTCCCAATTCGGAGGTGCTGGAAATCGGCTTCGACGAGGTGGTCCTGCTCGCCAACGATCCCGACCACCTCGAACGCGGTCTGATCCGCTTCGACGTTCAAGGCGGACGACAATAGGAGCCCACCATGGCCTGCAATCCCTTGATCACCGATCCCTTCGACTTCCCGCGCCGTCCGCATAACCGGCCCGGCTTGCCGCGCATCGCCTACCGCATCGGCCGCTATGCCGACTTCGTGGAAGCGATGACGCGCGGCATCGACCTTGCCCCGGAGCTTGCCGCGTGGACCCACCGTGATCCCGACGATCCCGGCATCGCCCTGCTCCAGGGCGCGGCGATCCTCGGCGATATCCTCACCTTATACCAGGAGCATTACGCCAACGAGGCCTTCCTGCGCACTGCCCACTGGCGCGAGAGCGTGGCGGAGCTGGTGCGGCTCACCGGTTACCGGCTAGCGCCGGGCATAGGCGGGCGCGCGACGCTGGCTTTCGAGGTGCGCGGTACCGCGCCGGTAGTGATTCGCGCAGGCTTTCCGGTCAAGGCGGATCTCGCGGATCTCCCCATCCCCGCGGATTTTGAGACCGATGCGGAGTTGACGGCGTGGCTGCATCTCGGGCGGTTCAACCTCTATCGGCAACGCCACTACGGCTCGGTGATCCTCGGTGGCCAGGCGCAATTCGAGCTGGCCTCCGCCGACGGTGCCACCGACTCAATAGCGCTGGAGGCCGTGGAACTGAAGAAGGGCGATCGATTGTTGCTTCTGCCCGAAGATGATGGCGCGGAAGAAATCGTCATCGTCGATAAGATCGAACGATCGCGGGGCCGGGTGATCATCACGCTCGCCGGAAATCTGATCCGTGAGTGGCCCAGTCCGTGCCACGCCTACCGACTCGGTCGCAGTTTCCGCCATTTCGGTGCTGCGGCCCCGTTGCAATATGTTGAAACCGATACTGCCGCGAGTCCTTTCCCGATTACCACCGCAACTGATACTAAATTCACGCGCAAACTGGGCGATGCCACACCTCTCGAAGCGGCCTACTCGCCGGTTGCGCCGCAGGCGTTTCCGCTCGATCAGGAAGTCTCTGACCTAGCGGCTGGCCGTACGGTCATCGTCACCGGTAAGGTTACCAATCTGGTTAGTAAAGTCTCACGCGCTCAGCAAGTCGGTCAGCTCGAGGTCCGCAGAATCCGCGCCAATATCGAAGTCAAATCCACACTAAATGGCGACGGATCGCCTTTCTCTGTATCGCGCCGCGTAACTGCCGTGCAGGGTACGGGCCTGCGCTGGGGCAATCTGAGTTCGCCTGTCACCTCCTTGCATCTAGATGGGGAACTGGCGCCAAGTTGGACGACGGTTTCCTCAGCCGACATCCGGACGCTACGACTGCACGAAAACAAGGGGCCGGCGCTGACTTTACGTCCAGTCTCCGATCCCAGCAACGCCGCTTTCACCAACGCTCTCTACTTCTATGGCACCTCAACCCAAGCTCAAGCCTTGGCGGGGCAGCGGCTGTACCTATCGCACGCCGACGGCCGCAGCGCCGAGCTGGTATGCACCAATGCGGCCGCCGATTTCCCGATACCCAGCCCCAATGCGCCGCAGATGTGGGCGCTGTCCTTCGACCGCGCCCCGTTACCCTTCACCCGCGCCGACTTCGATGAGGAGAGCCCGACCGTCACCGTGTTCGGCAACCTGGTCGATGCCTCACAGGGAAAATCGGAGCGCGAGGCGGTGCTCGGCAACGGCGATCATCGCCAGCGCTTCCAGACCTTTCCGATCCCGAAGGACCCGCTGACCTACTTTGTATCTGCCGGGACGATCCCGCCGCAGGTACCAGAGCTCGAGATCTGGGTCAACGGCCGCTTGTGGACGCGCGTCGATACCTTCTTCGGGCGCGGTCCGAAGGAGGAGATCTACATCGTGCGCGAGGACGCGGAGGGCCGGACCTTCGTGCAGTTTGGCGACGGCGAGTCGGGCGCCCGCCTACCCTCGGGGGTCAAGAACGTGAAGGCTATCTACCGCAGCGGCAGTAGTGCGCGCGGCCCGGTCAAACCGGGCGCGACGCCTAGCGTGAGCGAGCGACCGCCGCAATTCGACAAGGTGACGCTCGCCGGCATCGTCTCCGGCGGCGCCGATGCAGAAAGCCAGGAATGCGCCCGCGTCGCGGCGCCGGGCAAGGTGCAAAGTTTGGGCAGGTTGGTCAGTATCCGCGACTACGAAATCGAGACCCTCGCGATCCCTGGAGTAGTTACCGCCACCGCCAGTTGGGACCTGCACGCGGGTGTTCCGGCTGTCGTCCTGCGCGTGCTGCTTGAGGCCGGCCGCGAGGCGGAGTTCAGCAAGGTACGGGCCGCAATTGCCGAGGCGCAGCGCTGCCGCGGCCCCGATCGCTTTGCCTTGGTCATCGAGCAAGCGCTGCTACGTTACGTCTTCGCCGATGTCAGCTACGCCCGTGATCCGACTTACCCGCAGTTGGAGGTGGAAGCCGCGCTGCGCGCCGCGCTCGGCGTCGCTGGCGAGACCACCAACCAAAGCCAGGCCCAGGGAGCAGGCCTGCTTGGCGCGCCGAGGATGCAACGCACTGGCTTATTCGGCCTGCACGCCCGCCGGCTCGGCGATCCCGAGTATGCCAGCCGCATCGAAGGCCGACTGCAGAACTTGGTCGGCATTCTGTGGTGCAAGGTGACGGCGCTCGGCCTTTTCCCGGCGCCCGCACCGGGTGCGATCAGCGACCCATCGACCTTGGTATTGCCACCGGCACCGCGACCATCGGCGAGCACGCTACCCTGTGCGCCCCATGAGTTGCTCCAGCTCGCCGATCAGCATCTCACCTTGACGGCGATCGCCGAACCAACCGGAGAATGCGCATGACCACCCTGCGGGTACCGCTCTTCGACCGCCTGCCTGAGATCTACCGGACGCGCGACGCCGAGCAGTCGCCGCCGGATCAACTGCGCGCCTACCTGGCCGCGATCGAGCATGCCTACGGCTATTTGCACGAAAACATCGAACAACTTTACGGCGATCTCTTCATCGACACTTGCGACGACTGGGTCATCCCGTATCTGGCGGACCTGCTCGGCACCACCCACTTGAAGGGGGAGCCGCGCACATTGCGCGCCGATGTCGCCGACACCGTCGCGCTCCGGCGGCGCAAGGGCACGCTGGGCGCGATCGAGCGCCTGGCTGTTAATCTCACTACTTGGGCCTGTCGTTGTGTCGAGCTGCGCGAGAACCTCGGCTGGTCGCAACACCTCAACCACCAGCGGCCGGACGCCGGCGGTCGGCCACCCTACGCCGCCGCCAACCTCACCCGCTTCGATGTGCCGCGCGGCGGCACGCCGCCGATCCGAGATCCGGCTGCCCTGGCGTTGCTCGGCACGCCCTTCGATACGTTTGCTTACACCGCCGACGTTAAACCTGCGTTTGACGATGGTCGCCACATCAATCTGCCCAACCTTGCGGTATTTCTCTGGCGGCTAGCGGCCTATCGCTTGCCATTGGTGCAGCCACTGGCCAAGGGCGTGACCGATCTCGGCGTGCAGTCTGTCGGATTGGCCCGCTTCGCGGTTCGTTTCGATCTGCACCCGCTCGATCTGCCGGTGCGTTTGTTCAATACCGGCCGTCCCGGTTTTCTACGGCCCGGCACCTCGGGAGGCGTTGTTGCGCCACTGACCGAAGCCGATGCCGTCCCCGGCCCCATGCTCGATGCACGCCTCACCAGCGACACGCCGGCCGGCCATCCGGAGGCCTATGTGCGGATCGACTTCTTCAATGCGGCCAGTATCCCGCCCGCCGGCTTTGATCTCGGCGATGTCGGCCTGCATCTCTTCCTCCCGGAGACCTTGGAGCCGCTGCTCATACCCCAAGCCCGCAAACCGAATGGCAATGGCGTTTCCGCGGCGATAACCTCTGCGCCTGGGAAACCGGATTGCGCCGGCCGCTTGGCTACGGCGAGATCATCATCGATCCCGACATCGGGCGCGTGCTGATCGGCATGAACAACAACGCCCAAGTCGACGAGTTGATCACTGCGCCTGCGCAAGGTACGGCCTTCGAGCCGCGCATCTACGTGAGCTTCACCTATGGCGCGGTCGGACCAGTGGGCGCCCATCCGGTGACGCGCGTGTTTCCAGCACCCACGGGGACGATCGACCTGCGCAAGGTTGGCGCGGTTCCAGGTGGTATTTCCTTGCAGACTGCGCTCGGTGGTCTGGACACCGCGACCTTATCCGTGGTCATCGAGATCAATGATAGCCTGGTGCACCGTATCGACCTGTCGGCGCTCCCAGGAACCAACATCGACGGCGGCACTACGTTGCGGCTAGCACAGTCGCTGACGATCCGCGCCGCCGGTGAGCACCGGCCGATCGTGCTGCTGTCGCAGCCTCTCGGTTTCCGGCCGGTGGCAGCGGCGACGGCCACCACGGAGGCTCCACTCGTCAGGCTCGAAGGCTTGTACCTGGCCCCGGATCCGACGGTGTTTCCGGCGGCCACGGCGCTAATCACGCGTGCCGCGGTCGCGCGCTTGGAGATCATCGGCTGCACCCTGGCGCCGGGAGGTCATGCGCTGCGCGACGGCACGCGCGCGCCGCTGACGCCCGGCTTGAGGCTCGAAAACGGCTACGGCTTCGCGGTCCAGACCGACATCGAGGCCTTCGTGCCGACACCCGAAATCGTCATCCAGCGCTCGATCGTAGGCAAACTCGCGGTCGATGATCGGTATCGGCTGGAGATCAAAGACAGCATCGTCGACGCCGGGCTGGGCGTTGGCGATCCGCCCACCGACGCTTTCGCGATTGCCGCTCCGACCAACCCGAGCACTGACTGGGGCGCACCGTTAGACTTCGATGGCCTGACGTGCTTCGGGCCAGTTCGGGTGACCCGCGTCGGGGGCTTGGGCGGCATCTTTACTCAGCGCTTCGAGGTGCTGGACAACCAACACGGCTGCATCAAGTGGAGCTGGTTCTCGGGCGATCTCGATCGGATGCCGCCAAACCATTTCTGCGTCCATGGGCCGGAGGCGCGGCTCCGCTTTACCTCCGATTGGTTCAACGATCCGGGCTATGCCCAGCTCGCGCGCGAGTCGGATCCGCGCATCCGCACGCTCGGACCCGACGACGACGCGATGGGTGCCTTCGGCTTCCTGCTCGAAGCGCACAAGTGGATCAATTTGCAGGTGCGGCTGCGCGAGTTCACGCCGGTCGGCGTACGTCCGCTGGTCGTGCCGATCACCTAGACACGAAAAGGGATCTCCCATGAAAGGCGACTTCTCCAAACTGCATTTCGACCCCCACGAGCACGCGCGCGGTGTGGCCTTGCCGGAACAAGGCGTGTTGCGGAATATCAGCGGCGTCCTGCACCAGCAGGGCCGCGTCATGAGCGATGCCGATCTCACCGAGGGCGAGCTGCTCGAGCTCGGCTGGGAGGGCCAGGCCGGACGCGATATCATCGGCGCCGGGGTCTGCGCCGTGCCGAGTTCGGACCCGGACGCTTTTCGCATTGACTCGGCTTTCGTCAACGGCACCGAGGTTCGCGTCACCGTGCGTCCGGGCCATGTATGGGCGGACGGGATCCTGACCCGGCTCGCCGGTCTCAACCAACTGGCGGACGGCTCGCCGACAGATCCCAAAGCCGCGGTGGTGCGGCGTGCCACTTACTTCGGTCCGCCGATCGCTGATTCGCAACCATCGTCAACCGACATCGGTGATGGTGTACGCGACGCCGTGATCCTCGAGGTGTCCGAGGAGGCGCTGCACGGCTTTCAGTATCCCGAGCGGCTGATCGAGCCTGCTCTGGGTGGCCCGGATACCGCCGAGCGTGCCTTCGTCAACTTCCGCTTCCGCTTGCTGCGCTTGGATGACGGCGAGGACTGCAATACTATCGTAGGCCATCTGCACGATGATCCAACGACTAAAGACCCGCTCAGCGTCACGTTGGCGCCGGTGGTCGCGCTGGATAAGGACTGCCCGGTGGTCGGCGGCGGTGGTTATACTGGCTTCGAGCATCATCTGTATCGCATCGAGATCGCCGACACCGCTCCCGGCGCATCGGCGCGTTTTAAATGGTCACAGTGGAACGGAGGGCTCGTCGGCCGCGGTCGCTTTTTCGCGGCGACCACGGCGCCGGCGCGGCCGGCGCGGGTCACCATCGACGCCGGCCGCGCGGCGATCGTCAACTCGGGACTCACTAAGTTTTACCTTGAAGCCCTGCAATACGACGACCTGGCAGGCACCTGGAACGTGGTCTACGGCACGACCGTCACCTTGAATGCCGATCACGATCTGGAGCTTACTACGCCACAGACCTTCGGCAACCCGCCGACTACCACTACCGCCAACCAGTCGGTGTTCTTCCGGCTGTGGAACGACCTGCGCGAAATCGCCGATTTCACCAATGCGGTCAATCCGGTCGAACTACGCGACGGCATCCACCTGGAGTTCGTTGCCGCCGGTAACTATCGTCCCGGTGACTACTGGACTTTTACGGTGCGCGCTGGCGAAATCCCCAACCCGGCGGTGCTGATCGATCGCGCGCGGCCCACCGGGATCGTCTACCACCGCGTGCCGCTGGCCGAGATCCACTGGAGCGCGCCCTTGAACACCACGATCTCCAGCACCATCGAGGATTGTCGCTACCCCTTCCATCCTCTCAGCCGCCTCACGAACTGTTGCACGCGTCGTGTCGGCGATGGGATCGAGAGCCACGGCGAGTTTGACAAGATCCAGGACGCTATCAATAGCTTGCCCGAGAGGGAGGGCGGTCAGATCTGCGTGTTGCCGGGGAAATATACCGAAAACGTACTGATTAAAGATCGGAGCAATGTGATCCTCTCGGGATGCGGCAAGCGTTCGCGACTGGTCTCCAGCCAACCGCAAGGCGAATTCGTGCAGGCCGACCCGGTCATCCACATTGTCAATTCGACTGGAGTCCGCATCGAATCGCTGGCCATCGAAGCGCACGATACGGGCTACGGCATCCTGGCCAAGGTGCAAGCCGGCGATCCCGATAGTCCCACCCCATTGCCGCTTCAAGACCTCACGATGGTCAAGCTATCCGTTCGGGCAGCGACACGCAGCGCCATCGAGGTGCGCAACGCGCAATTTGTGACGATCGAACACTGTGACATCGAGATGCGCGATGTGGCCGGCAGCTGGCCGGGCGTGTTCGTCACTGCCGACGACGTTCTGATCGAGCGCAATACGATCCGAGTGAGCTCCCGAAGCCAGGCCAGTGAGCTACGGGCATTCGCGCTGCCCGTCGGGGTCGGGCTGGGCGGGTTACAGATTGGTGGCACCTCGGAGCACGTGCGAATCATCAATAACCTGATCCAGGGCGGCCGCGGCAACGGCATCACGCTGGGCTCCGTAATAGTCGTGAACGGAGACGACCAAGACACCGGCATTATTATCGCCTGGCCCATCGATCCCTGCCAACCGTGCCTGCCGGGAGACTCGCGCTTCCCCGATCCCGAAGACGGCGATGACCGCGAACGAGGCACTCGTACGCGCTCGGCAGGGCCGCTCTACGATATCCACATCGAGCGCAACCGGATTCTGGACATGGGCATGAATGGGATTGGCGTTGCGGCCTTCTTCAATCTCGATAGAGTGGATGAATTCATCACGGTCGAGCACCTCACGATCGTCGCTAATTGCATCCGCGACTGCTTGCGCCGCCAGCTCGCTCGTATTGATGAGGCCATGATCAACAGCATGGGTTATGGGGGGATACAACTTGCCGATGTATCCTATCTCCTCATCCGCGAGAACCTCATTGGGGACAACGGTCCTAGTCACTTGGAGCCGGTTTGCGGCGTCTTCGTGTTGCACGGGGAAGGTATCGAGATCGCCGCGAACCGCATTCTCAATAACGGCGCGAAGACTACGGCACTGGCGACCGGAGCCAATGGCGGCCGACGCAGCGGGATCCACATCGTCTACGCCATTGCACCGCGGGTTGCGACGGACTTTGGCCGGTTCAGTGTCCCGATGCAGAACGGCATACCGGCGCTCGAGGTGCACGACAACATCGTGAGCCAGCCTCTAGGCCAGGCGCTCGCAGCAGCGGCACTCGGTCCAGTGTCGGTGCAGGGCAACCAGCTCACCAGCCGCGGCGTGGTCCTGCGCTCCGAACCAAATCTACCCACATTTGTGGGCGCGACAGTGTTGATCTTCAATCTCGGCCTGTCGAATGAAACCTACTGGCAACTGCTCGCCTTCGCTGCGGTCAGGAACGGCCAGATTTCGACCACGATCGCTCCCAGCACGAGCAACGACGAGGTCGTGATCGTCCAGCCCGGATTAGATGACGTGCGCATCGGTCAGTACATCGCCAACGGTAACGTTCTGTTCTGCGATAACCAGTGCGTGTTGGATCTGCTGGAGCGCGGGACCGGCTTGGCCTTGGCTTCGGTGACTATTCTGAGCCTCGATGACATCGGCTTCCATAACAATCAATGCGATGGCAACTTGTTGGATGATTTTATGATCTCGCAGGCGTTCCTATTCGGGATCTCGCTCCGTGTGAGCGACAACCGCTTCAAAGAGGGAATATTCAATGCCATCTACTCGGCAATAACGCTCGGCGTACTCAATACCACCACGGATAATCAATCCACCCACTGCCTGCTCATCCGCGGCTGGCCGGGCCTCACGGTAGACCAACCGAACACCGTTACGCTGGCCGGGGTCAATCCGGCATTCTGCGGACGCTTCGCACAGTTGATTACAAACTTTGGCCGGAATAGGGTGATCACCAATGGCTAGTCAGTCAGAAACCAAACGGGTCCCGTTCACCGCCATCGCGCAGACGTTGGAGCAGCGGATCGCCGGCGCCGATGCCGCGCGCGCCACCGATCTGCAGGACCTACACCGGCTGCGCGCCGCCAAGACCAAGGGCATGGAACGGGAGCGGGCGCGGTTGAGCCAAAAACTCGGCGCCCGAGATCCGCGCGTGATCGCACTCAACCAGCGCATCGAGTTGAACCGCGGCTTCGTCCGCGACCTCGCGATCGAGATTGACCATGCCCGAACCGAGGCACCGGTCGCCGATGAAAATACCTGGATCGTGCACGGGTTTGTGCGCGATAAAGCGCTCCAAGCCATTCCAAACCTGACGGTAGCGATCTACGATGAGAAAGGTACCTGGATCCAGGCGCTCGGCTTCGCTTGCACCGATGAGCACGGCTATTTTAAGCTCAGCTTCAGCAGCGCCAGGGCTGGAGGAACCAGCAGCTTTACCATCGCGGCAAGCCCCGTGTCTGAAACCATCGCCGCCGCCACGCGCGTCCCTGAGCTATTCATCCACGTCCTCGACAAGACCGGCACGCATATCTGCATCGACAAGCGCCCGCTCACGCCACAGCTCGGCAATGTCGATTACCGCGAAATCATTCTCGGCAACGGCACCTGCCGGCCGCCGGAGGATGCAACCGCACCCAAGCCCGGGCCACAGGATCCGGCGAGACCAGTCATTACTCGGCCCGCACCCGTCGAGGGACCCGTTACCGAGCCCGCGCCGTCACTAAGGGGTAGACGGACGACGAGAACCGAAGGCGAGTGACACGCTAGGAGACAACTCCATGGGCCACGCATACGTCGCAGAAAATCGCGAACCGGCAGATGCTTAGGAGCGCGAAGCGGATCGCGTGGCCTATGAGGTGTTGGCAATTCCAGCGCATCCCGCCGTCAATGGCGTACCACCGCTCATCCATCGCTTCGCCGGTCAAGTGACGGGGGTGGCGCCTGCCAGCGTAGACCAGGTGCTCGCCAGTCCCGGCACGCCACTGGAACCCATGCTTCGGCAGGACATGGAGCAGCGCTTCGGTTACGACTTTTCCCGAGTGCGAGTGCATGCTGATGGAGCCGCGGAGCGATCTGCGCGGGACGTGAACGCCCAGGCGTACACCGTGGGACACGACATCGTGTTCGGTGCGGGGCAGTACGCGCCGATAGAACCATTATCCGGATTGCGTACGGTGGAGTTGGGTAGTAGCATTAACGCTTAAGCGTCTAAGTGTTTAGGAGTTCATATGGAAGAGGTGATACGCTGGACCGTTAAGGTTTCCAAAGACACCGATGTCTCGCTACGGTCGTTTCTTGCGCAGCGAGGCATGAAAAAAGGAGACTTGTCGAGGTTCATCGAGCGCGCGGTACAGAAAGAGGTATTCGCACAAACCGTGGCTACTGTTCAGGCGCGCAATGCGGATGTGCCCGATGAGCAAATTGAGGCGGCTATTGACGATGCGCTGCGCCAGGTTCGCGCACATATGTGGGGCAAGCCAAAGAAAAAGAAATAAGCTCCCTCAGGGCACGTGCGCGTTATTCTAGACACCAACGTGGTCTTAAGCGCCTTAATCAAGGTCGACTCAAAACCGTACAAGCTAGTTCAGGCTTGGTTGGACGGGCGCTTCGAGCTGGTATCGAGCGCGGCACAATTAGAAGAAATTACCCGGGTCTCCCGTTATCCCGAAGTACGGCGGTTTATCGAACCGGCTGAAGTGGGGTGGCTGGTGAACCGGGTACGGGAGCGAGCGGTGCTTGCGGAACGTCTACCGAAGGTCGATGCGTCGACAGATCCGGGAGACAACTTTCTCCTTGCCATGGCGGAGGCCGCCGATTCGGACTATCTTGTCACGGGCGATAAGGCCGGCCTGCTCGTAATCAAAAAACACGGCAGAACACAGGTTGTGACCGTCAGCAGGATGCTCGCAACGCTCACGATCAGGTGAGTGCTCCACCTTGCGGTAGATAACACAGCGCTCACTGAAGCCGACACCTTCTCGAGGATAGTTTTGCGAGCTGCCGGAACACCCGCGTATTTCTTTGATGTATATATGAACGATCGAAACTAGCGTGACCAGATCGTGACGTACTCCAGTCATCTCCAGTCGTTTCCTGTCATCTCCAGTCATCTTAGCGCGGGGCCGGCGCGTGCAACTTATTGATTTACAAGTACCGTTTCAGCGGCCTCTGTCCTCATAATGCTGAGGTCGGTGGTTCGAGTCCACCCATAGCCACCATAATTAGGCTGTTCAGTAAACCACCGGCTCTGCCGGTGAGACTTGAAAAGGCTATGCCGTTCGTGCGGTAGAAAAGAGACGATTCCTCCGAGGTAAGCCCTGAGGGGCAAGGAGGAATCGTCATGCGAGAATGGCAAAGCTTAGCCCATGTGAAATGGGAATGTAAGTATCATGTAGTGATCGTGCCGAAGTATCGGCGCAAGTCGTTGTTTGGGCATGTGCGCAAGCGAATTGGGAAGATTCTTCCAGCAATTATGTCGGCAGAAGGAGAT
>JBIMKD010000360.1:0-7151 GCA_043673815.1 Chromatiales bacterium | reverse complement strand
GATGCAGGCTGCCAATGAACGCTATCTCAGCTTCATGGCCAGCATCGATAATCCCAATGCAGGTACGCCATCGACAGCCAAACCCGTACGAGAGCACTCGCCATCCGAGAGTACGTTGTCTTGCCTTCTCTCGGTTCGGCCGCCGCATGACACCCTTTGCATTCTTGCACAAGATTTCATGGATAAGGGACTAATTCGATTTTAAGGATTCGATCGCGGTTTCCGCGGGTGGCGTGATGCGATCGCCGGGAAAATCGCAGCGAAACGTACTGCCTTTTCCGACGGTGCTGTCGATGTGCAAGCGCGCCTGGTGCCGCTTGAGCACGTGATTCACGATGGCCAGGCCGAGGCCGGTGCCGCCGCTCTCGCGCGAGCGGCTCTGATCGACTCGGTAAAACCGCTCCGTCAACCGCGGCAGGTGTTGGGGCGGGATCCCGATCCCGGTATCGCTCACCTCGAAATGCGCCCCCGAGGCGTCTTTATACCAGCGGATGCGGATCACCCCGCCTTCAGGCGTATAACGGATTGCATTCACGACCAGGTTCGAAAAGGCGCTGTGCAATTCGTTTCTTGCCCCGAGGATGCTTAGCGCCGGATCGATCTCGAGCGAGAACAGGTGGCGCGGCTTTCCTGCGAGCGCCTGCGCCTCTTGATAAATAGTGCCGATGAGCTCGGGCACCTGCACGGGCCGCGCGTCCGTGATCTTATCGGATTGTCCCAGCCGCGAGAGCAACAGCAGATCCTCGATGATGCTTTGCATTCTTAAGGTTTGCGTCTCAAGCTGCGCCAAGATGGGACGCCAGGCCTCGGGGCAGCGATCCGGATCATCGACGAACGTTTCGAGATAGCCTCGAATGACCGTCACCGGGGTGCGCAGCTCGTGGGACACGTTGGCTACGAAATCCCGGCGCACTTGATCGAGGCGGTGCAGGCGGGTGATGTCGCGCGCGGTTAAGAGGTGCTGGTCCGCCCCGAAGGGGACGATGCTGATACTGAGTATACGCTCGGCGCCGAGCGGCGAGGGGAGCTCCGCGGTGCGATTCAAACCAGTATCGGGGTTTTCGTTGAGTAGGGCGGTGAACGTCGGATCCCGCACCAGATTGGTGATCCGTTGCCGCCAGTCTTGCGGCCACTGGATCCCGAGCAGGTTTTCGGCCGCGGGGTTGGCCCATTCGATTTGGTCGTTCGTTCCCAGCACGACAGCGGCATCCGGCAGGGCGGTGGTGGCGTGCCGGAATTGCTTAAGGTAACCGGAAAGTTTCTTTTTGCGCTTCTTTTCGCGATCGCCCAGAACGTCCACGGCGCGGCAGATATCCTCGAGGAGCCCCGGAGAATCGGGCGCGGGATGACGTTTGCGATGCGAGATCCAAAACCGGAGCTGCGCGAGCCGGCGGTAGTGCCACACGCAGTATCCCAACGTCCCGATCCAGAGGGTGAGGAAAAATTGATCGATGAGGGCGCCTATGATCCCGGAGACTACCGAGACCCCCAAGAATCGCCACAAGTCCGGACGCATCACGGGCGGCGGGCGGTATGAATCCCCTTATTGGGCCGAGAACCGGTAGCCGACGCTGCGCACGGTTTGGATCAAGCGATCGTATCCGTGCGGCCCCATGATTTTTCGCAACCGCCGGATATGCACGGCCACGGTGCGTTCCTCGATGTAGATGTTGTTTCCCCACACCTGGTCGAGCAACTGGCCGCGAGTGTAAACCCGTTCGGGATGCGAAATGAAAAAGTGCAGCAGCCGAAATTCGGTCGGGCTGAGCTCCAAAGAGGTTTCTCGCGCCGTAACCCGATGCGTGCGAACGTCGAGCCGCAACCCCTCGACCTCGATCGCATCCCGTGTTTCTTCCTGGGCGGTGCGCCTGAGCACGGCCTTGATGCGGGCGACCAGCTCGCGGGTGGAAAAGGGCTTGGTGACATAATCGTCGGCGCCGACGTCGAGGGCGCGCACCTTATCCGTCTCCTCCCCGCGCGCCGTGAGCATGATGATGGGGATGGCGCGGGTGCGTGCATCGCGCTTGAGGCGCCGCGCGAGGTCAACGCCGCTCACCCCCGGGAGCATCCAGTCCAATAACACGAGACCAGGTACGCCCGCGGCGATCGCGGTTTCGGCCTTTTCAGCATCCGCGGCTTCGATGCACTCGAAGCCAGCCGCCGAAAGCGCCAAGCCGAGCATCTGCCGGAGCGCCGGCTCATCATCGACGATCAGGATCTTTTCCGTCATAGGCATTGCCCGTAAATCAATTTTACTTCGCGGGCGGGGAACCCGCCCTTGACCGAAGGGGAGAGTTGCACTACTCCCCTTTGGAAACCCCAATGCTAACAGTGCCCGCCGTAAACGGCAGGGTATTCAGAATTAAAAGTCAATCGCATTACAGGAGTGTGACCGCTCGTTCGCGCGCCCGCCGGCGCTTGGTCCTGCAGTTTCGGTTTGCCGTACTGTGTGAGCCGGAGATTGTCACACAACCGTCATCATACCGTCACTGAATAGAAATACTGAAACCTTACGATTCCCCGAGTTCGCGACTGCTAGGGGCTTCAAAATCCATAACTATCGGGAGGAATACCAGTGAATAGACGGTTGATTGCATTGTCGGGACTGACGCTAGCGGCGAGTGCCGTGTTTTTCGCACCCCGTGCTGATGCGGCCAACGACGCCATGGTCGAGTTGCTCAAGGTACTGAAAGACCAGGGCACGATCACCCCGGAGGCGTATGAACAGCTCAAGGGTGCAGCCCAGGCCGATGACGAACAGAACACGGCCGGCCAGTCCGAGATCAAGCAGGCTGCCGAGACCCTGCCCAAGATCGAGATCAAGGACAAATTCGAGGTCGCATCACCCGATGGGGCCTTCAAGTGGAGATTTGGCGGGCGCCTCCACACGGATGCGGCTTTCTACAACAACGATACCGGGTCCGGCGACACCACGACCCTCGCCAGCGGCGTCGACATCCGGCGCGCCCGCTTGGCCGTGGAGGCGACCTTGTATCGCCACTGGCAGCTCAAGTTCGAGTACGACTTTGCGGGCAACGACACTGACGTCGATGAAGGTATACGGGATGCCTATGCCCGCTATCTCTGGACGGCGGGTTGGCCCGTTTCTCTCACCGTGGGCCAGTACAAAGAGTACCTCGGGCTCGAGAGCATCACGAGCTCCAACGACATCACTTTCATGGAGCGGGCCTTGCCCTCCCGGACGTTCAACGATATCGCCGGGGGCAGCGACGGGCGCCGGATCGGGGTGGGGGTACAGACCTATGGCAACGATCTCTGGACGGCCTCGGCGGGGATCTTCGGCCCCAACGCCGCGGGAACCACCGGCGACAACGAGGACGCCGAAGACGCGTCCGATCCGATCACCTTCGTCGGGCGCCTCACTTTGTCGCCCGTCCATACGGAGAATCGCGCCGTGCACCTCGGCTTTGCCGGCTCTTGGCTCAACCCCGACGATACCGACCTGGTACGGTTCCGCCAGCGGCCCGAGATGCGGGTCGGCGCCGACCGCCTGGTCGACACGGGCAACCTCGCTACCGACGATGTGAACCGCTTCGGGGCCGAGGCCGCCGGGGTCTATGGGCCCTTCTCGCTCCAGTGGGAGTACCTGTGGGCCACCACCTCGGGGACCGATGTCGACCCGGATCTCGCTTTCAATGGCTGGTACATCTTTGGTAGCTGGATCCTCACGGGAGAATCCCGCGGCTATGATTATCAGGAAGGGAGGTTTAAAAATCCGAAACCGAAGGGCATAGTGGGCAAGGGAGGCATCGGGGCCTGGGAGCTTGCGGCGCGCTACAGCACCCTCGACCTGAACGACGAGACCGTGGACGGTGGCGAGGAGGATAACTTCACCTTCGGAGTCAACTGGTACCCGACCCCCAACTTCAAGTTCATGGCCAACTACGTGAAGGTCCTGGACCTCAAGGGCGGCGATTTCGACGGGGCCGAGCCCGATGCCTTTATGCTCCGCGCCCAGGCCTACTGGTAGCCCGTTCCCTCGACCGGCAAACCGCTTCCCCCGAACCTTGGCCCCACCCTCACGGGTGGGGCGTTTCTACGGGTGTTCCGTACGGCCCGCCGGTGGTTGGGATACCGGCCGCAAGCGGTTCCAATCTGTGTTGTCGCCGTGATGCTCTGCAAGCGGTGGGCGAATTTGACCCCGCCTTAGTCGTGAACGAAGACTCCGAAGTAATGTGGCGTATCAAGCGCGGGGGTTTTCGGTTCACCTTTGATTCCGCACTGGCGGTCTTTGCGTCCGACCACCGGCGGCTGAAGCAAGGCGCTCTGCGCAAGACAGTGCACTCGATTGCGCGCTGTTTCTTGCGGTACTTTGGGCTGCTGCCGCGTGGCGGTCTAGCCAATACCACTAAGCAGCGTACTCAACTCGCTGTTTCGGCAAGGCTGTACATCTCGCGCGAGACGGAGCCAACCCTAACCATGACGCCGGAACGGCAAGCCCGCGTTGCAGTCCAATTACACGAACGATGGTGCAGTACCATGCTAACATTGACTTTGTCCGAGCAAGAGGAGCGGTCATGAGTTTCGACCCCGAGACTTGGCGAAAGTCGGTACGCGCGTTTGCCGAGGCCGAGATCGCGCCGCGGGCGGCGGCCATCGACCACGCCAACGACTTCCCCGCCGATCTCTGGCCTAAGCTCGGCGAGGCCGGTCTGCTCGGGATCACCGCGGGGCCGCACGGGCGGGGACTCGGCTACCACGCCCATGTCATCGCCATGGAGGAGATCTCGCGCGCCTCGCCTTCCGTCGGACTTTCCTATGCGGCCCATTCCAATCTCTGTGTGGATAACCTCGGCCGCCACGGTTCGGAAGAGCAGCGGCGGCGTTACCTTCCTAGGCTATGTGCCGGCGAATGGGTGGGTGCGCTGGCCATGTCCGAACCGGGCGCGGGTTCCGATATCGTCGGCGCCATGAGCTGCCGCGCCGAGCTTATGAACGGCGCTTGGATCGCGAACGGCGTCAAGAAATGGATCACCAACGGTCCCGAGGCAAATGTGCTGATCGTCTATATGCGCACCGCCCCGCCTGAAGCGGGATCGCGTTCCATAAGCGCCTTTATCGTCGAAGATGGCATGCGAGGTTTCCGCAAGGGCGAGCGCACCGACAAGCTCGGCATGCGTGGCTCGAATACCTGTGAGTTGGTGTTCGAGAACTGCGCCGTCCCCGCGGCAAACGTGCTCGGTGAAGTCAACGGTGGGGTGCGCATGCTCATGCAGGGTCTGGACTCGGAGCGCATGGTCCTCGCGGGCGGACCGCTCGGGATCATGCAGGCGGCCATCGACACCGTCCTCCCCTATCTGCGCGAGCGCCATCAATTCGGTCAGCCCATCGGCAGCTTCGAGCTGATGCAGGCTAAGCTGGCGGATATGTATACGCGATTGCAAGCAGCGCGGGCGTATGCTTATCGCGTCGCCGAGCAGTTTGACCGCGGTCTGCGATCGCGCAAGGATGCGGCGGCGTGCTTGCTCTTCGCCTCGGAGGCGGCCGTCAACGTCGCCTTGGAATCCATACAGAGTCTGGGCGCGCGCGGCTATATGAACGACGCACCGGTCGGCCGGCTGTTGCGCGACGCCAAGCTCTACGACATCGGCGGCGGGACCAACGAGATCCGGCGCATGCTCATCGGTAGGGCACTGTTCGAGGAGACACCCGATCGATGAAGAGCAGCGTCATCGTTGGCGCCAAGCGCACGCCGATCGGCGCCTACCGTGGCCAACTGGCGGAGCTCGCGGCGCCGGATCTCGGCGCCGTGGCGATCCGCGCGCTGTTGACGGACTGCCGCCTCGATCCCAGACTTATCGATGAAGTCTTCATGGGCTGTGTGTTGCCAGCGGGTCTCGGCCAGGCGCCCGCACGGCAGGCGGCGCTCGCGGCCGGGGTGCCGCTCGCGGCCGGGTGCACGACGGTGAATAAGGTCTGCGGCTCGGGCATGAAGGCGGTGATGCTCGGTTGCGATGCCATCGCCGTGGGCAGCGCCGCCATCGTTGTCGCGGGCGGCATGGAATCCATGAGCAACGCCCCTTATCTCGTGCGCCGCCCGTTGTTAGGACAGCGGCCCGGCCACCAAGCGCTTCTCGATCATATGTTTTATGACGGCCTTGAAAACCCCGTGGATCGACAGCTCATGGGTTACTTCGCCGAACAATGCGTGGACCGCTACGGCTTCACGCGCGAGGCGCAAGACACCTTCTCGGCGGAGTCGGTGCGGCGGGCGTTGGCGGCCATCGAAAGCGGCGCCTTCCATGCCGAGATCGCGCCGGTGACTTGCGGCGGCCAAGAGATCGATGAAGACGAAACACCGCACAAATGCGATCCGATCAAAATCCCTAAGCTCAAACCGGCCTTTCGGCCCGAGACGGGTACGGTCACGGCCGCCAATTCTTCGTCGATATCCGATGGCGCCGCGGCGCTCTTGCTGATCGCCGAGAGTGAGGCGAAGCGGCTCGGGCTCACGCCACTCCTGCGAATCGCGGGATCCGCCTCCCACGCGCAAGCCCCCGAGGAATTCACCACCGCACCCATCGCCGCTATCCGCAAGCTGTACCAAAAAGTCGGCTGGCAAGACCGCGATGTCGACCTCTACGAGATCAACGAGGCGTTCGCCGCCGTGACCATGGCGGCGGAGCAGTCGCTCGATCTCGATCACGCCAAGGTCAACGTCCATGGCGGCGCTTGCGCCCTGGGGCATCCCATCGGCGCGAGCGGCGCACGCATCATCGTGACGCTCGCGCATGCGCTTAAACGGCATGGGTTACGCCGCGGGATCGCCGCGCTTTGCATCGGTGGCGGCGAAGCCACGGCGATCGCATTGGAGCTACTATAATAACCTCTGGCTCTTCCGCAGAATTTGTGGGTCAGCTGAGAGACGGTATGGGAATGATCGCATGATAAGCTGGGTCTGTTTATTTGGGCCTGGCCACGAGTGTTCGGGTTCGAGCTTTCGAGGCAAGGCAAGTGCGCCACGGTTAACTCCCTCTCCCTTCGGGAGAGGGTTGGGGTGAGGGGATAGAGAGGCCGATGAACGGTATGGCCCAAGCGCTGCGGAAGAATTCGACCGAAGCGGAGCGGTGCTTGTGGAGTCGACTGCGCGGTCGACGACTCGAGGGCATCAAGTTTCGACGTCAACAGAT
>JBIMKD010000359.1:0-8723 GCA_043673815.1 Chromatiales bacterium | reverse complement strand
CCAAGTTCAACGCCAGTATGACATTGCGATCATCGGACAAACCCATGAGGTGAGCCAGAAATTCTACGTGATTTCCGCCTCGAGCACGACGAAACATCCAGCGGTTGCTGCGATCAACGAAGCCGTGGGTCAAGCGATGCGAGATCCCAAGCTCCATCAATCAATGTCCGAAACAGCAATGGTTGAAAAAGAACCTCTATCCTAATCGATCCGGAGATCCGTGGCGGGAACCGTATGCCTCCTCTGCCGCCAGACGAAACACGACTTGACGATGCGTCCGGCACGTTTGACAGCGTGGAAAGCCTTCCGCTATAGAAAATATCGAAGCTGATTGTAGAAAAAATCTACTGTCATGAAGGGCGCACCGCGCCTATAGTGAATATGAGTTAAGCGCAAGCTTGACGGGTGTGTATCTATAATTTTGAATCAGGAGGTCGACTATGGAAGCGCTCAATGTTATTTGGTCAACCCCTGTGGGTGCCGTTATAACGTTTGTTATACTCGGTTTGGTTGTTGTTGGATTAGTTCGGTGGGCGAACAAGGAGCCGGCTCAAAGAAGCGAACACACCAGCGGTGAGAAACCGATGGGAGTCGATTAGTCGCTATACGGCGTGCGAGTAACGCGTTGGCGTCGTCCAGAGACTGCTGGGGGCGAGTAAACTCGCACGCCGGATAAGGGCCGCAAGGTTAAGCAAAGCCAACGCCGCCAGCGCGGATCCGTACCTCGGATGGACATAGGTTTGCACGCCTGTCCAATCTGAAATAGCCTTAATCCGAATGTCCATTATGGAGAATGCCGAGTGACTTTCGACTCTCCTCAAAGCGGCACCGCGTCAAATCAAGCTATATCCCCCAGCCCGCCACCGGCAGGATCTGTCCTGTGATGCCGGCTGCCGCGTCGGAGGCAAGGAAGAGCACCGCTTGCGCGATGTCCTCTCGGCGGGTCCATTTGGCAAGGTCCTTGGGCTTCATCGCCGCGATGTTGGAGGCGGTGTCGACTAAGCCGGGGGCCACCGCATTGACCCGGATCTTGGCATCGCGCCCTTCTAAGGCCAGCGTTTGGGTCAACGCTTCGATCGCCGCTTTGGCGCAGTTGTACGCCACCATGCTGGCTTGCGGTCGCCCGGCGCGCGAGAAATTGATGATGCACCCCCCGCCGCTCTCGCGCAGGTGCGGAAACACCGCGCGCGAGAGGAGAAACGCGCTCAAAAGATTGTTGTTGAGCTCGCTGCTCCAGTCCCCGAGGCTGTGATCGACCATAGGCTTGTACCGCGTCAGGCCACCCGCGAGATTCACCAAAAGGTGGATCTTTCCGTAGTGAGCGAGCATGCGCTTGACAAGCTCCTCGACCTGGGCTTCAGCGGTGAGGTCACCTGCTAGGGCGAGCACCTTCGCGCCCGTCGCCTCAATCTCTTTTGCGCGCGCCTCCACGTTTTTCTGCGAGCGGGCCGCGATCCCTAAGGCAGCACCCTCCTTGGCTAAGACTTGCGCAACGGTTTGCCCAATCTGACCGTCATTACTCACCCCGCTGATCAAGGCGATTTTTCCGTCCAATAGTCCGCTCATGAATGTATCCTCCGAGAAATCGAGCCAGCGAGACAATTACGCTGAGTATACGCTCATCTTCTCCACTCTTGCTGTCCAAGGCTTGCGAACATACGGCCCTACTTTAAAAAGAAGATCAGCGGCACTTAGCCATCAACGGTAAAACCAACCAGTTGAATGACCGGCGGAAGATCGCGAGTACCGGTAAAATACGCCTCCACATCGCGCTGGAAGCACGCGACCTCAATCCCAAGAAACAGCGTGGGGCACTGGGCCATTCTCGCAAACCCTTCCCGCAGGAGCCGTCTTGCGGGCTCGGGGAGGGCCTGAAACCACTTTAGATGTGCGACTGAAACCTGAATGAGGCCCTGCAAGAACTGCCCGCTCGGCGTCCGCCGGCCGGCGGCCATCCAGAGGCTTTCCCAGGCCTCATGCGCCTCCCACCAATAAGCGTAGTTGAAGAGATCAACACCATGGAGGTAGACGGTTGAGGTGCACCACTCGCGTGGGTCGAAGGAGACTGCCACCCATCGATCTATGCCATAGGAATGCCCCCTTGGGTTGCGCGTTGGATGTGGAGTGCGCCCAGGGACAAAACGATAGGCAGGGAATGGGAGCGAGGAGTAGCGTCGGGGCAGCGACTCGGGCGGCGAAGGCTCCGCGTCCGACAGTGGAGATGCCATCACCTGGAGAGCATGGTCTATATTCCGTTTCATGACCGGTCGCCTATGAAAGCGCTCTGTCATACACTTCCGCTCTATAGGGGTGGCGTTATTGGAGGCACTACCTCTCTGCAGGAGGATCGCCCCAAGACCCGCTCACGAGTTGGCCACAAGCTGTGCTGCCAGGCCGGGTGCCAGGCGCATGAGCCAGGGGAGATACCTTACCTGGCCGACGAAAACCTCGTCTCGACCGCGCTCGATCGCGCGTAGCGTCGCATCCACCACCGCCGCCGGACTCATCTTACGCCCGCGTATATTGGCGGTCAGCGGGGTATCGACGAACGGAGGCAAGGTTTCAACTACACGGATCCCGCTACCATCGAGCTGATAGCGAAGGGCGCGCGTAAACGCGCGTAGACCGGCCTTAGTGGCCGAATAGATAGGTGCGCGACGGGCAGGCAGCAAAGCATAGCCCGAGGTGACCATCAGTATCAACGGTTCGCGACCCTCCTGGAGCAAAGGCAAAAACCGACGCGTGAGGAGGATCGGGGCCGTCAGATTCGTCTCAATCTCGCGCGCGATGGTCGCATCGTCAACACCTTCGTCACGGAAGTTCACCTGTGTCATGACGGCGGCATTGTTCACCAGCATATCGAGCCGACCGCACTCGTTTTCGATGTGATCGAGCAAAGCATCGACCTCCCGAGCCGAGGTGATATCGCAACGCCACGCTTCGATCCCCGGGTGCGCCGCACGCAATTCGCTCAATGTGCGCGCGTTGCGGCCACAAGTGAACACCCGCGCGCCGGCTTCAACGAAGCGATCGACAAACGCCCGACCGATGCCGGAGTTACCGCCAGTGACGAGAACGATGCGATCCCGGTAATTCATCGCTGCATCCCTCGAACCCGAAGTCCGCAAAAGGACTCGCTCCAACGCTTTGAGCGTAAAGAAGCGGTTCGGATAATTTGACCATAACAGCATCGCCGCTGCCACAACATTTGGACAGCGGCCCGGTGCCACCGAAGCGTGTCACCAGGATAGCCGCCAGCCCTGCGAGTGCGGCGGCCGCTACCAGAGGGAAGCTATATTCTTGCGACTGGGTTAAAGTTATTGCAATGTTGACGAGTGAGGGTGAGAAGTGACTCCATAGTGAGGATTACCACGAAGTCCCGGCGCTGGGTTATGGTGCTACTCGTGGCAGCGATCACGGCAGTAGAGGTAGGCGCTATGGACTCCATCGAGAAGACTGAATCTGATGTGGAAAGGAGCGTCTGTGGTTCCCTACGCGAGCCCTTCGCCTTCTGGTCGTTTCAGCTGACGGCTGGAGCGCCCGATGCGAAGCGCATACGCACAATACCCGGGATCGAGCGCCTGTCTTTCACAACCCGCGATGGCCGAAGCTTAGGCGGTTACAAACTGCCCGCGGTGGCGCCTTGGGGCTACCTCTTGGTCGCCCAGGGGAATGCCATGCTGGCGGACCAAATCATCGGTGAGTTGCAATTCTTCCGGGATTTTGGCCTGGACGTTTACATTTATGACTACCGTGGCTATGGACTCTCGGAGGGCAAAAGCCGACTCAAGGCGCTCATTTCTGATTACCAAGAGATCATTCGGGCATTGAACGCCCAGAACTACCGCCGTCGTTTTTTGTATGGCATTTCGATGGGCGGCATTATCCTCTTGGATGCGGTCGGAATCACCGATGAGTATGACGCCGCGGTCATCGATTCTTCCCCAAGCCGGATCTCCCCTTTAGGGTGCCCGGAGGAATACGATCCGATCAACCACTTACCCATCGATGCCTCAGGGATAAAGATCGTGATCGGTCTGCGCGATCGAGTGGTCCCCGCCGCAGAGATAGAAGAGATGGCGAGGGAGGCACAACGCCGTGGGGCAGCGGTGTCGAAACATCCGGAGTTTGCCCATCCGTTCCAAGATTTCAGCTTTGCGACGCACCGCCGCCGGTTTCACGAGGTGGCGGATTTTCTCACACGATGGCGGCCCTGAAGACAGGGTTACCGCTATTCGTCGTCATCGCCCTCGGTGTTGGTTGTGCGGCAGCGGTTAAGAACGATGCTTATTTATTTCACCAAGACGGACCGACGACCCCGGTCTATTTGGTCAGCGACCATTGGCATGCCGGTGTTGTGATCAAGATCTCCGACATCCCGGGCGACCTGGTGCCGGAAAGTCACGATTTTCCCGAGGCCGACTACCTAGAGTTTGGCTGGGGCGATTGGGATTTTTATCAGGCGCCGAGATTTACTTTGGGCTATGCGATCAAAGCCCTGTTATCTCCGACCAAGAGCGTATTGCATGTCGTTGGTTTCAGCGGACCGGTAGTAAATTATGCACCCTATCGGGAGATCATCCGATTCCGTCCTTCGTCGCGCAATTTTGAGCGCTTGGCGGGCTATATCGATGAGAGTTTTGCGAGACTGGGCACGGGAGCCGCGGTGCCATTAGGCCGAGGGCTTTATGGCAACAGCCGGTTCTACCCGGCACGGGGGAAGTTTCATCTATTCAACACGTGTAATACCTGGGCAGCCCGTGCCTTAGGGGCTGCGGGTTATCCAATATCGCCCGCCGTTACGGTGGATACGCTGGTGTCAGAGGCGCGCCAGGTCGGCGATGCAATTCAAGCGGGGCGCTGAGGCGTCCTGCAAGCGGGTGGAAACCGTGGCGAATACTGGGTACGTGCTTAAGGCGGGGGATCTCCGCGTCTATTATAGTCGTCGATGAGTAGAGTCGTCTTATCCTCTCGGATAAGACGACTCTCTCTGCGCTCATGAGGTTCGAATAAAATAAAAGAGCGCCCCGAGCGCGAGCACGATGCAAACTACCGGGGCCAGGGTTAGAATTTCTGTAAACATATTCCTTCCCTCCTACCGCAGGCTACGGACAACGGGACGATGCTAAACCGCCGCTTCACTGCCACGGAACGCGTCTTGTGGGCATCACTCTAATTCTATGCCGAGAATCATCATTATCAACCCATCGTTAGCACAAATTTAGCTGCATTATTCCAGTCAGCGCTTATCGAGGATCGCTTCGGGGTCAAGAACCCGGCCGCCTTTGACCACGGAATGGATGCGTCGGAGGTTACGGATATCGGCGAGCGGGTCAGCCTCGAGGACTAATAAATCTGCGAGCTTACCGGGTTCTAGGGTGCCGAGCTCCGCGGCACGTCCCATGACGCGAGCCCCTCCGAGGGTGGCAGCCGTAAGGATCTCCGCCGGAGGGAGACCGGCCTCGGCCATGAGCTCCAGTTCCCGATGTAAACCCGCACCGTGTAAGGTGCCGATATTGCCCGCATCGCTGCCCACCGCGATGTGGATCCCGTTTGCATGCAGGCGTTTTAAGTTCCAAAACATGACTTCCGGACCGGGCCAATGTTTGAGCCACTGCGACCAGCGTTTCCAAGGCGGCAGACCTTCCAGATCGTCCAACGTCGCTAGTACTTCGGGATCCCCGACTCGCCGAGCGAATGCCGTGAGTTCCATCTTCTCTTGCAATACTTCTCGATATCCTTCGTTGACCGCTAGGGTGGTTACGTAAAGCACAGTGCGCTTTTTTAAGAGTTGGATGAAGCCGTTATCGACGCGTCGGTCTCGAACGCTGTGGACCAGAATATTCGCCCCCGCTTCGACCGCCGCGCGCGCCACTTCAAGCTCTGTGGCATGCACCGCGACCCGCAGGCCTTGGGCGTGGCTTTCTTCGATGGCTGCCGCGACCCAGTCGATCTGCATGGAGAGCGGTAAGCCCCATGTAGGGATAAACCAAATCTTAATGAGATCGGGCCGCCGATGGATCTGACGCCGCACGGCAGCGCGTGCTTCCTCCGGCGATTTGACCTGAGCGATCGGTGGGTCGCCGGTCTTCAGCGCTGCGGGCAGGGTGGTCGAAATCAGCGGTCCGGCTACCGCGACCCGCGGGGCCTGCATACGCCGGCGCGCTAGCTCTCGCGCCTCAAAGGTCCAATTCGGTCCGCCCATGTCCACCACCGAGGTCACGCCGCTTGCGAGGTAGCGCGCCAAGGTGGCGGGAAGCCGCTCGCGGATCCCAGCGATCTCCTGTGCGTACGGCCGGATCGCGCGGAGATCGATCACATCGGGTCGCGTGTAGAGACCTCCGGACTGGAAGAAATGGACATGTGCGTCGATCAATCCGGGCACAATCCACTTCCCACTGACATCGAAGACTCTTGCGTCTTTCGGTATTGCGAGCTCTGACTTATTCCCGACGGCGCTGATGTGTTCGTTTTCGAGCAACACCGTGGCATCGGGGCGAGAACCTCGGCCGGTCCCATCGATGAGGGTCGCTCCTACGAACGCCTGGTAGTGGCGCGGGGAGTCGGCCCGCGCGAGCCCGAGCGACATCAAGCACAGCGCCCCGCATAGAAGGATCGTGTTCGTTGTGGCTTTCTCCTTCAGTCCGTCCTACGCATCCAGCTCCGGATAATGCCTGAAGATGTCGTCTTCGTTGAACGGGATACGCCGCTCGGACGACAGATAGGCGGTGATGTTCGGGCGAGCCGCGACCTTATCGTGCAGTGCGACCAGCCCGGGATACTTCGGTTCCAAGCCCTTCATCGTCTTCGGGAAGGCGTAACGCAGACCGGTGATGAGCTGGAAGATTGACAGATCGACGTAGGACAAGGTGCGACCGAGCATATACCCTCTGCCCTTCGGATTGCCGGCGAGCACCTGCTCGAAATAATGAAGGAACTTGGGCGCGCGTTCCGCGGTGAAATGCCCGGCGCGACGCCGCGCCTCGCGCTTCTGCTGGTGATAGTACAGGCTGCCTGCGATCGGATGATGCACGTCATGGATCTCCGCTACAAAGTCGGCGATCGTCAGCTGCAGTTGATGCGCCCAGAGCCGGCCCGCCTCGGCCTTCGGAACCAGGCCGAGCCGCGGCCCCACATACAGCAGGATGTTGGCGGTCTGGGCAATCACCCGATCGCCGGCCTTGAGAAACGGCGGCGCGAACGGCAGATGGTCGATACCAGCGCCCTCGAGAAAGCGCATCATCGCGGGGATGCCCTTGCCGCGCCTCGAAAGACGCGTCACATCCATGTAATCGGCACCGGCCTCTTCGAGCGCGAGCCGCACGAATTCGCCACGGCCTTGTATGCCGGGCCAGTAGTAGAGTTCATAGCGCATACCAAGGTCCTCCTGCATTAAAGCATTCGTGGCGGTTCCTGAACTGCGTGGCGCTTACCGCTACCCTACCTGGGGTCGCGCGCGCTCGATGATCGCCTCGAAATCGGTCCCTCCCGGTAAAGTTCCAAAGGAGTGCCGGCGATCGTCACCGAGGCGCGCGGTGCAAAAAGCCTCCGCGACCACGGAGGGGGCATGTTGCAGCAGTAACGCACTTTGTAGCGCAAGTGCGAGTCCCTCCACCAGGCGCCGCCCGTGCGTCTCCGCCTGACTCGTATCACGGATCTCGGTTTCGAGCCGGGTTACAAAACGATCGAATCGATGATGGACTCCCATCGCGGTACCAATCTCCGCGAAGAATATCGAAATCGAATCCGGATCTTTGTGCATCGCGCGTAGCACATCGAGACACTGAATATTACCAGCACCTTCCCAGAGGGAGTTCAGCGGCACGTCGCATAGAGGCGCGACAACGGGGACTCTTCTACATAGCCGTTACCGCCGATACATTCGAGCGACTCGGCGACCACGGCGACCGCGCGTTTTGTGATCCAGTATTTGGCCGCCGCCGTGGCGATCCGCGTAAACCTCGCCTCCTCTACACCGTTTGCGGATTCATCAAAACCGCGCGCCAGACGCAATACGAGCGCGGTCGACGCCTCGGACTCTAAGCAAAGATCCGCGAGCACGTTCCGCATCAACGGTTGATCGAGTAGGCGCCGACCGAAAGCCTGACGGTACGCTGCGTGATGGGTGGCTTCGGCGACGGCTCGCCGCATGGTAGCCGCCGATCCGCAGGCACAATCGAGACGGGTATGGCGAACCATGTCCATGATGGTCGCGATCCCACGGCCTTCCTCTCCAGGCTCTTCCGCAGAATTTGTGGGTCAGCTGAGAGACGGTATGGGAATGATCGCATGATAAGCTGGGTCTGTTTATTTGGGCCTGGCCACGAGTGTTCGGGTTCGAGATTTCGAGGCAAGGCAAGTGCGCCCACCCCAGCCCTCTCCCGGTGGGAGAGGGAGTTAACGGAATACCCATAGATTCTGCCGAAGAGCCCCTCTCCAAGAAGGCGTGCCCAGGCATGGCGGAACTCGACTTCCGCCGAGGCATTGGAACGATTCCCGAGCTTATCCTTAAGGCGGATGAGATGGAAAGAATTCCGGGTGCCGTCTGGCTTCCAGCGCGGAAGGAGGAAACAGGAAAGACCGCCTTTCGTGCGCTAGCCCGGATTTCTCACCGATAGCCAAGAAAAAGGCCGTATCTCGTGGCATAATATGTGTGCGATCAGCATGTTATGCGCAATGACGAGGACGGCCTTATGGAAACACAGTGTAACGGGTGGCAGATG
>JBIMKD010000358.1:0-6669 GCA_043673815.1 Chromatiales bacterium | reverse complement strand
GTTGACACCCCTCTGTGGCCTCCCTAGCATCCTTGCAAATGCGACGGGGCAAGGATCGTTCAATAATAATAATTTGCACCCCCCTCCTCCTCTGCGGTTGTCTGGCGGTGCCGCAAGTAGAGGACCAAGCGCTGTCTCTTCCGCCGCGCATCGCGAACCCCGGCGTATTCGATTCGGCCTACCGCTCGGGGCATCTCGACGAATTACCCGCTCGCCTGAGTAAACGCCTTGTGGCGGCGCCCCTCGCCCCCCAACCGTACGATGATCTTTGGGAACGGATCCGACAGGGATTCACGCTACCCCAACCGGCCCCGCCATCGAAAGGGTCCGTGCCGAGGCTGGGACAGGCCTACCTCGACCAATTGGCCGAGCGGGCGCGTCCTTACCTGCATCACATCGTTGTAGAAGTGGAACGGCGCGCTATGCCGACCGAAATCGTGCTGTTACCGATCATTGAGAGCGCCTATCGCCCGGAAGCGTATTCGCCCAGCCACGCCGCGGGTATCTGGCAGCTCATCCCGGGAACGGGAAAGCGCTTTGGTCTTAGACAGAGCGCGTGGTATGACGGACGGCGCGATGTCCTCGCTTCCACCGGCGCGGCGCTGGACTATCTGGAGAACCTCCACGGCCTCTTCAAGGGAGACTGGCTACATGCATTAGCGGCCTACAACTGCGGAGAAAAAACCGTTCAGACGGCCATCCACCGCAATCGCCGCGCGGGCCGCTCGACGAGTTTTTGGTCGCTCGACTTGCCGGCGGAAACGAGGAAGTTCGTGCCTAAGCTCTTAGCGATGTCGAGCATCGTCGCCGCGCCCGCGGAGTATAACGTCAGCCTCAAACCCATCGCGAATAAGCCTTACGTTTCCGAAGTCGAAATCGGCGCGCCCATCGGCCTGGCCCGGGCGGCGGCGCTGGCGCAAATGAGCGTGGCCGAATTGCGGCGACTGAATCCGGGAGTGATCAAGGACACGACCGACCCAACCGGGCCGCATAGATTAGCATTGCCGGTGAAGAACGCGGATATCTTGAAGCGCAAGATCGCCCGCTCGGTAAGACCCCCTCTCGGGGTGGCCAGCGCGCCTAACTTCCTACCCGCCGTTCTTGCCGTGAAGCCGCGGCGTGCGGGCGTGCGTCACACGATCCGGGCGGGAGACTCGCTGTCGCTAATCGCGAATCAATACCGGGTCAGCGTCCGCCAGATCTTGCGATGGAATCGGATAAACCAACAAAAGGTGTTACTTCCGGGGAGGGTTCTGTTGATTTATCCGCATCGAACCTCGGCATAACCCGCTTGCGGCCGCAAGATAGCCGCGAGCAGATACAGTATGGCCGCCAGATAAACCACCGCGCTCAGAGATAAGCATGCCACTAATCATAAGGCTGTAATTCCCTACTCTTGGTTTCTGGCGCTGGAGCAGGCAAAGAGTGAGACGTTGTTCCGCTCGGATCAGCACATGCAGCAGTCGGGCTACATCCCTCAAGAGCCTGACAAGGATCGAAATCCCGACGGTCTGCCCATCGGGTTTGTCAAGGATGACGATCCGGCGACAGTTGACGTCTCATACGCGATGAAAAAGGAGTTTCTGGGGCCGAACTACAAGAGGGAGAATTATCCGCCGACAAACGCTTGGCTGGGGTTGACCTGTGCAGCCTGCCATACCGTTGAGATGACTTACAAAGGTCTATCCATCCGTATCGACGGTGGTCCGGCTTTGGCGGATCACGAGTCCTTCATCGAACAACTAGCCGAGGCCCTGAGTGCCACCCACTCAGACCCCGAAAAAATGACTCGATTCGCGCATCGCGTTCTCGATCCGAATTGGAATGAGGGAGAACAGGACGCGCTTAAAGATACTGTGGTCGCCTACAGCAAAGTCCTGGATGATCTCGTCGAACAGAACAGATCCGATCTCCGATACGGGTTTGGGCGACTGGACGCGTTCGGAGCAATTCTCAATCGGATCTGCGCCACAGGATTGGAGATTCCCGAAAACCAACGCATATCCAACGCACCCGTCAGCTTTCCGTTTCTCTGGTCGACTCAGCAACTCGATTGGGTGCAGTACAATGGTTCAGCGGGTAGTCCAATCGCCCGCAATATGGGCGAAATTCTCGGTGTCTACGCCCACCTTAAGCTAACGGGCACGCCTGAAACCGGACAATTCAACTCGACGGCCAAGCTCGAAAACCTGGATCGCCTTGAAGAATATGCTGCCAAACTGAAAGCGCCTGCTTGGCCCACCAACCAGTTCGGAGCGTTCGATGTCAACAAAGTCGAACGTGGCAAGAAGCTTTATGCGCAACATTGCACCGGCTGCCATGGCGTCCGCGATGCGAACGGGAACTTCCCGGTGACACCCGTGAACGAATTCGGGAAACAATTCATCCTAACCAAGTCGCCCCCATTGGCGCTGATCGGCCCCGACCCGCAGATGGTCGAAAATTTCGTTACACGCACGGCCAAACCGGGCGCGCTTCGTAAATCCTTGCCCGAAGCGTTACATAACGCGGACGAGGTTTTTGCTATCTTGGTATTAAAGGCCGCTGTCAAGGGCGCGATCAAACTGAAGCTCAGCGAGACGGGACTTCAAGGAGATGCCCTTCAGGAGTATGCCACCAAATTGAGCGGCCTCCGCACCCCACCTTTGATCGACCCACCACCCTCGAATCTCGCCGCATACAAGGCCAGACCGCTGAACGGCATCTGGGCCACTGCTCCGTTTTTGCACAATGGTTCGGTTCCTAACCTCTACCAGCTTTTGTTACCGGACAATCAACGTGTGAAGACGTTCTTTGTGGGAAGTCATGAGTTCGATCCGAGAACGTCGGCTACCGGACCGACGCTGGCTTTGAGTTCAAGACCACGCTTCGCGGGAACTTGAACACCGGTCATAATGGTCCTAATTTCACTCAAACCAAAGGCGAAGATGGAAACTACCGCGATTTCACCGACGATGAACGCTGGGCTTTGGTGGAGTATATGAAAACTCTCAACTAAGTCCGATTGCTGGAGGTGCACGCCACTGCGGACGGTCCGATGAAACGGTTATGGAGGGTTTTTCTGTAATCTCAACCCGACGAGAAATACGGTGATCCCAAATATCAGATAGCACATCAAGCTCACATAAGTCGCGTTTTTTGTGGACTGCTTGAAGCATTAAACTAGGAGATACCCATGTCGAATTCAAATTTGCCGGCAAACCCTTTTGAAAAGATCCTGGATCCGGAAAAAGAGGCAGAACAGATCAAGGAAATCGCTGACCTCACCGAGAAGTTGCTCGATAAGCGCTATCCCTCGCCGAAACGGATCCTGCGCGCTGTCCACCCCAAGTCACATGGATGCGTCAGAGCGGTTTTCCAAGTGAATGCTGATATAGCTAAGCATCTTCAGGTTGGGCTTTTTGCTACGCCAGGTAAACGGTACGACGCGTGGATCCGTTATTCGAATGCCAGGCTGGGACCCGACGTCAGAAAGAATGCAGACGGAAGTCTTGCACACGGTAGCCGCGGGATGGCTGTCAAGGTGACCAATGTCGGCGGTAGAATATTGCTCGACGATCACGGTGAGAACAATCAGGATTTTCTGATGATTACTGAGCCGTCGTTTGCTTTTGCGAACGTGGCGGATTATCAGCGGCTAACCAAGGTTATTAACGATAATAATGACGATCCAAAGCTGTTTTTCAAGCCCCCGTTGGATGCTACTCCGGAAGACTTGCAAAGAATCAAGAGGACCGGCCAATTAGTCGAAAAGATCCAGGCTACGCCCGTCGCAAATCCTCTGGAGGTCCAGTATTTTGGTGCGGCACCCTTCCTGTTCGGCCCCGACCGGGTGATGAAATTTTCAGCCAAACCGTCTGCCGGATTAAAACCACAGAGGCTGCCCGACGAGAATCCTTCGGAGAATTATCTCCGCGAGGCCTTGATAAAGACGATGAGTGGGGATGAAGATATCTGCTTTGATTTCATGGTGCAGGTACGCGGAAAGGAAGATGGCCTGAACAAGGAAGATATCGAGAATGCTTCTACCGTATGGCCTGAGACGGGTGAGAAGGGTGAGACCAAGTTTCCCTTTGTCAAAGTCGCAAAAATCACCATCCCAGCTCCCCAAAACGACATCAATTCTCAGAGCGGCGTCGAGCACTGCGAAAACCTAGTCTTTACACCCTGGCATTCACTTGCGGACCACCAACCGCTAGGAAGCATCAACCGTTTACGAAAAGCGGTGTATGTCGCTTCGGAAACCCATCGAGGCGCCAAAGTCGTTCCACCGCCTCAGGCAGCAAAGCAACCGCCGAGGAACTGGTTTAAACGTTTATTTTCGTTACCGTGAAAGTCCCGAAGCGAACACATAGTCCGCCTTGCCCAACCGCACGGACTCGAAGTGAGATGTCAGTGGCGTTGATTGGCGCGGCTGGACGGGACGGTTTTGTTAATTTATCCGCATCGAGGCTCGGCCCGCTTGCCGCCGAGGCCTCCATTCCAGCCGGCAGATGGCGGCCAACTTAGGGAGGGCTAGCTAGGCTGCCCGGTCGGCAGGTTGGTGATGAAGCACCATCAACCGAGTTTTCGGCAGAGCAATTAATGCGTAGGTTCGACCGTTAATGTCAGCAAATTCGACCTCAACGACCTCGGGCGTTAGTTGCTCGACAATGGTACCAACCTGCCCACGTAGCAAGCGTTTCTCCGGAATGTCTTCTGTTAACGCAACGACGTCAAGGAGTTTCATTGTGACCTCATAATACAAAGCAGCTTGTCAACCGGGGAAAATCTTCCAATGTCCGTATGATCCAGGAGGAACGAACAGTAGCCTCCCGACCTCCACGGCGCATCACGAAATCGACCACATACCGTTGGCCATAGGCGTCCTGATCAGTCGCAATCGCTCCCGAATCTATCGGGCGGGTAGACACATTGGAGCGCCTGCTCCAGCACCAGGTTCTCGGTCTCGGTCATCAGTCAGTCAGATTCAGGCGATGCTCAATGCGCTCGATACGGCGCTCCATGTCCCTAAACCGATCGTGTCCGGCATAGACCGCCGTGGCGAGACCAGCAACTTGCTGACCGAGCGCGCCGATCTCGGTGTGCAATCCCACCAGCCCTTCCTCCAGGCGCTTCATGCGCGCTTGCATATCTTTCAAGATCTCAAGCACTAAGTTTTCCGTTTCGGTCATCCGTTTACTCCGCGGGGGCGGGCACAGTACGAGTCAAGCGCCTCGGACAGCTAGTGTATCGCCAAACACAGAAACCGTCGAATGCCCAGAGAAACCCCTGGCTGACAAGGCTAGCTAGGCCTCGCCCAGGAGCTGAAGGCAGCGCTCGCTACCTTTCGATTCTCTCCGACCAGTTCCTCGGCGAGGTGCGCGAGATGCCGCAGAAGAATCTCGCCGTCGAGCTCTTGCAGAAACTGCTCAAAGGCGAGCTCAACACCCGCCGGCGCAAGAACGTCGTGCAGGCGCGCTCGTTCGCCGAGATGCTGGAGCAGACGATCCGCCGCTACCAGAACCGCGCCATTGAGGCGGCGCAGCTCATCGAGGAGCTCATCCAGCTCGCCAAGGACATGCGTGAGGCCAACGCCAGGGGCGAGGTGCTCGGCTTGTCAGAGGACGAGCTTGCCTTCTACGACGCCCTGGAGACCAACGACAGCGCGGTGAAGGTGCTCGGCGACGAGACCCTGCGAACGATCGCACGCGAGCTGGTGAAGACCGTTCGCGCGAACGTGACGATCGACCCTCCGCGAGAACGTCCGCGCTCAGCTCCGCGTGCTCGTGAAGCGCATCCTTCGCAAGTACGGCTATCCACCCGACAAGCAGGAGAAGGCGACTCAGACGGTGCTGGAACAGGCGGCCCTGCTTTCCGGAGAATGGGCAGCCGCGTGCGAGCGAGCACGCGACGCCTACGCTCACTATCAAATCCAGCGCTAAAATCGAAACTGCAGGTAGGCCCAGGTCTTAGATAAATCAAACGCCTGTCCATCGGTGCTGTTGCGTAGCACATTGACAGCATTGCGATCCGCCTCGTAGTGGGCGTAACTGACGCCGACCAGAAAACCCCTGCCGAGCGGCCGCTCTAACGCGACATCCCATTCGTGCCCGTAATCGTACCCCTCATTATCGGCGTTTAAATCGTGATAAACCGCGATCAGAGCCGCCCCAAAGGCGCCTAGCTTCAGCGTGACATAGAGGTCTTCGACACCATCACCCGGCGTGATCAAAAAGCGATCCGCCCATCCCTGGAAAGCGTGATTAGTGCCCAAAGGCGTTTGAAACGCGTCGACCCCGCCGTCACCTTCTAACACCTCGTAGCCAACATTCAAGGCGACGGTTTGTAACTGCCAGCCGAGGTTGTAGCTGACGCCCACCTCGCCGAGATAGTAATTGACATCAATGTCGTTTGAATTCTCAGCGTAATCGCGCTGATGAGCGAATTCGCCGGCATAGGTCAGCGTAGCGTTTGGTGTTAAACCCTGATCTCCTTCCAAACGCAGGCCGCCGGTAGCCGTGGAAAAGCGCTCTGACACGCGGTCATCGAAATCGAGCAGGTAACTGTACGCCTCAAGCTTTCCTAAGGCGATACCCGTATATTCGGCCCGCAACAAATGGCTGTCCATGGGAAAGTCGCTGCGACCGGGCAAGGGGTTATCCTCTCCAAAAATAGTGTTGACGTTCC
>JBIMKD010000357.1:0-24462 GCA_043673815.1 Chromatiales bacterium | reverse complement strand
CGGATCACCTTCGTCGCCGAACTTACTAACCTTGGATAGGTCGACGGAGCCCACCAAATCGGCGATATCCGCAGTGGTGGGATCATGGGGCGCATAGGTCCCGATCCCGGTTCGGCCGGCTTCCGAGATGAAAATACGCTGGACCGGGAAACGCATGAAATCCCCGGCAAACTCGTCCGCGAGGCGAACCCGGCAGAACGGACAAAGCTCTCCCGCTATGTCTACCCCATAGGTCTCCCGGAAGTTGCCTCGAAGCGTGTGCGGGATAAGATGAAGAGGGCTCTGATCGACCGGGCATCCCTTGATAGCATAGAGCGCTCCGGCATCGGTATGACTGTATTCTTCGAGGCCGCGTTTCAACAGGATCACCATCGTGGACTTGCCACCCGAAGGCGGTCCTAAGAGCAGCAACAAACGCCGCCCAACCTCCGAGCCCGCACTCGCGGCTTTGAAGTAATCGGCGATGCGTTCGAGCGCATCCGTAATGCCGAAAAGCTCATCCGTGAACAGGCCGTAGGGCCGCGCGTCGTTGCCGTTCTCGCGTTCCTTGGCCGCGGTACGGCGTAGCATACTCCAAACGTACTGGTGACTGTTGCGCGTGAAGCGCTCAGGCTGTTGCGGTAGAATGTTCTCTAGAAACTCTTTGAAATCGCCTTCCCAATGTTTCGCCCGGTGCTCTTGTGTGAAAGCTGTGAGCGATTCGAGAAATTGTCCTCGCGGATCCGTGGTCATATGTTCTCCGAATAATCTGAAATGCGCGTGCCTTTAAATTGAGTACCCGGTTCGTCTACGCGTTTAGCTCAATGGTAGTAGCAATGGTGCCCTCATTACTAGGTGGTTGTGGCGCTGAGTTAGTTCCACCGCACAAAGTTTAGTCCAGCTCGTTGAAAAGCAAGCGCCGCTCGTTAGCGATCCGTGACCAGTTCAAGGGCGCGGTCGAGTTGATTGCGCGGAGTATAAAAGTGAGGTGAAAATCGAATTGCTCCACCACGAATCGCGCAAACGACACCCTCCGCGCGAAGTTTTCGATAGAGGGTTTCGCTCAGATGACGGCGGTGACGGAAGCTCACGATACCAGACTGGTGTGCCGGACGTGCCGGGGAGCGCAGCTCTAAATCAGGATGTAGATTAATTAGATCAGTAAGATAACTCGTATTATTCAACACTCTTCTAGAGATAGCGGCCATGCCGATCTCGTGCAGCAGCGACAAGCTGGCCGACAAGGCATGCACTCCAAGCAGGTTCGGGCTGCCGCATTCAAACCGTCGCGCCGAATCCGCGGGAAGCCAGTCCTTGCGGTCGAAGTCATTCGGATCCTGTGTCATGTGCCAACCGAACTCGCTCAGCCTGATTTCGTCGCGGATGGCCGAATTGACATAAAAAAGGGCGATGCCCTCCGGGCCGAGCATCCATTTGTGCGCGTCGGCGACGACAAAATCCGCGTGACAGGCGCTCACGTCGAAATTCAACGCTCCGAGCGTTTGAATCGCGTCAACGCAAAGTAATATCCCATGTTTTCGGCAGTGGGCCCCAATCAAATCGAGATCAATCCGAAAACCGCTCGCGTATTGCACGGAGCTGATCGCAAGCAGCCGAGTACGCCCGTCGCACGCATCGAGCAACGGTTGTTCCGGACAGGGGTGGTCATTCAGCAACTCGATCTGACGCACGGCCACGCCGCGCGGTTGCAGCGCTTCCCAAGGAATACGATTACTCGGAAACTCCTCGGCTGAAATCACGATGTTGTCGCCAGCGCTCCACCTTATCCCGTTGGCGACAAAAGACAGACCTTCGGAAGTGTTTTTCAGCAACGCTATATCATCGCTGACCGGGGCGTTAATGAGCTGCCGTAGCTGCTCTCTCAATCGCCGTTCCGTCTCCAGCCACTGGCAATAGTTCGAAGCGCCATGGTGGACATTGTGTTCCGCGAATGCTCTTACCGCTTCGGCGGCACGCCGGGGCCACGGCGCAACACCCGCGTGGTTCAAGTAGATGGTATTTTTTGCGACGGGGAATTCGTCCCGCCACAGGGACGCATCTGTTTGAGGATATAGATTCGTCATGATGCGCATAATGTGTATTATGTTAACCAGTATTTTCCTGCATCCTCTCAACCTCCCACGACAAGCAAGAGTAAACCGGTACCGAAAACGCGCCGATACCGATTTCCGAACGACTCAGGGATGCGTTATGCATGACAATAGAATTTCCTGTTTAATTTTACTTCTCGTTCTTTTCCCAGGGTTGGGTTTCGCGGCCCCGAAGTTCATGGTTGTCGGTCTATTTAAAGATAAGGCCATCCTAGACATCAACGGCAAACAGCGTCTACTCGCCGCGGGACACCAGGCTCCCGAGGGTATTACCCTCATATCCGCCAATAGTAAAGAAGCCGTGATAGAAGTCGAGGGAAAACGCGGAACCTACGCTATCGGCAACCGCATCGGCAGTCAATTCGCCGCCGCAACGGCCGGCGCCACGGTGCAAATTGTGCCTAATTACATGGGAATGTATAACGTAGGTGGCGCTATCAACGGATTCGCGGTGAGTTTCATGGTCGACACCGGCGCCACACAGGTAGCGATGAACAAACACCTTGCCCGGCGTCTCGGCATCGACTATAGGCTGATCGGAAACGAAGGCGTCAGCTCGACAGCTTCGGGAATCGTAAGATCCTTCGGGGTTACGCTCAAGAAAGTTCGGGTCGGGGACATTGAGCTTATGGACGTCCCCGCTACGGTCATCGACGGCGACTTCCCCAAAGAAGCCTTGCTCGGAATGTCGTTCCTCAGCCGGGTCGATATGGACCGCGAAGGCCGGCTCATGGTGTTGCGAAAAAAATAGTAGGCTCGCGTCGCTGTTGCCCAGTGATCATACAGGACCGGTATTTTAAGAATCGGAGGGTATCCTGGTAAGATCACAAGAAACGACCCCACGTCGCGTTCCATGGATTCCACCCTCCCGCTCGAGCGGCGGCTCAATTCTCGCGCACACGCGCCCCTCTTCACCTCCACAGGGCCTTTGAGCAAGACGCTCGATGAGCTTTCGGTGGTGATCCCCGCCTATGACGAGGCCGCCAATATCGCTGGCCTGCTCGGCGAGATTGAGGCTTGTCTCGATGGCTGCATGCACTACGAGGTGATCGTCGTGGACGACGGCAGCACCGACGATGCCTTGGAACGGCTTCGGGACGTACGCCGCGAGCGGCGACTTCCCTTGCGTCCTGCGCCATGCAAGGAATGCCGGCCAGAGCGCGGCGCTATGCAGCGGAATTGCCGCGGCCCGTTGCGATTGGATCGTGACCATGGATGGAGACGGACAGAATGATCCGGCGGACATTCCCAAGTTGCTGGCAGCCGGCGTGCGATCAACCCCAGCTATGAAGAGGTAACTGAATGATGAGCGAACAAGCTTTGGATTATCGTCGGTTTCATAGGGCAGGCGCTGTTTGGCACCCGGTTCCTGATCCAATGGCTCACGAGCGAGCGCGCTAAACGCAGCGTGATCCCCAGGACATTGGTACTTCAGCGTCGGCGGCAGTTTAGTCCTGCTTTGCTACTCACTGCATAAGATCGATCCCGTCTTCATCGTGGGCCAAATCACGGGACTGTTTATCTACGTCCGCAATCTGTACCTACTGCATCGCGTCGAAAAAACACTCTCGCTCAACCCGGTGAGGGATGACACTCAGCCCTAATCGCGATCCCGCCGTGTTAGCGGCGCAGTGGGACACCTTAGGAGTTTATTTAACCAGACCTTGGTACTGGCGAGGTGCGGTCGCAGCGCTGCTGCTACTCGCGGGCTATGTCGCCAGCATAGGTACGCGCGCCATCCCGCTGGATGGACATGATGTCTTCGTGGTTCAGACCGCACAAGAGATGAATACGCGCGGCGACTTTATCGTGCCTTACTTCAACGGTGAACCGAGGCTCACGAAACCGCCGCTGAGCTATTGGCTCACGTGGCGTCGATCGCGCGACCGGACTTATGCCCGGCGATGCCGACGAGGCTACCGTGGTAGCGCGGCTGCGTGGCCGCGCTTTAACGCGATCGCCGTGCTTCGACGTAGACGATCCTTAAAGCCGCATCTTCCCGATGCCAGAGGCCCGAGACAGGATCTCGCCACTCGGTGTACTGCCGGGTATGGCCCTTGATCCGTCGGTGCTTCCAGCCCGATCCCCACAACATAAACGCCCGCGCCGCATGTCTTAAAACCAGGTGCATACTCATACGTGAACACCTCGCCTGCTAATATAGTACCCAGGACTAGCAAGCCCCATGTGGGACTCCTCGGCTATTAGCAGCATTATTTGTGCCGCGGGAGGATGACTTTGAGGCTATGAGTGGCGCATGTTATCTCTGCGTACAAATGCCGGTGAGGCGAGGAGCGTCAGTCTTCGTCTCGCGAGCGGTCGTTTTCATCGAGGCCGTCGGTCCAGTCATCTTCCTCCTCATCCTCCCCTGCCTCATTTTCTTCCCCCGGCCGCTTAGGATGTTTTGAACGCGGGCTCCAATCGTCGCTCGGTTTGGATCCTTTCGCTTCATCTTCATAGCCGGGATCTTGGCCGCTCGGCACAACGCTCTGTCCGGTCCACTCCTCGGGAACCTCGATCGGCTCGATCTCTAAATCGTACCATTCGTCAATATCCATTTCGTCAAGTTCGCCGTTGGCGTACTGAACCTCAATGACTCCACGCTCATCGTCCACATCGACGACCTCGAATTTCTGGCCACGCTCGATGTGCTCGTACCAACGCCCGGCGACCGGATCAACTTCGTTCATCGTTGTCTCCCGTGGCCTGGCCGTGGCCCCTGATAAGACGTTTTGGTTCAATGCAAAGCATAGAGCATCTTTCGCGAATTACGCTAAGGCAAGGCCATTCATTCACGCAACCCCCATATGGCGCCTAAACGCTGCATGGGCCACAACACGAGCCGGTAGGGGAGATCGGGGCCTGGCCGCCTTGCCTTACCGGGGAAGTCATGATGATTCCGGTGTTCGGATTCCCCGAGCAGCACCGCCGACGGCACACGATAGCTACGGGCCGTGCACCCCTCGTGATCCGGCGCGCCGCGGTGGGACATTACGTTAAACCAAAGCGTGCCGAAAGGCGACAAAAAGGCGGGGACCAAAATTACCAGGGTGGACAACGCCCGCGATCCGCTCAGTCCCCAGACCGCCAGCCATTCCACCCATGGGATAACAAAACACCACTTGTCGAGCCACACGGTCTCGGGATAGCGCAGCTTGATGCGGCGGCGCGCATTCCTCAGGTCATAGGGCCAGCCCAACCAGGCATAAAGGACCGAGCGGGCCACGGGTGAGTGCGGGTCCTCTAGGGTATCACAGTGGAAGTGGTGATGGCGGTGATTCGCGGCCCACCAGGACATACCTCCTTGGTTGGCCGCCGCGCACGAATAGGCAATCACGAATTCGAACCAGCGTTTGGCCTTGAACGCATTATGTGAAAAGTACCGATGCAACCCGAGCGTCATGCCGAGGATCGAGTGCCGGTTGCCTTGCAGGATAATCAAGATCCACGTCAGTGGCTCAAACAGCAGCGGCTTGACCGCCTCAAGGTCAAGGTGGATCAAGGGCACGATGTAAACGATGATCGTGCAAGTGCCGAAAATGCGCTGAAGGGTCCAGAACAACATTGGGTTATGATTTCGGGCTTAGGCGGCGCGCGCGCCCATTATTCAGTGATTATATTAGAAGACCAAGACGAAGGTTACAAAATCGGTGCGCGGAAATCATCCACTGCAAGCTCCCCACGCCGCAAGCATGACGCGTCAGCCGCGTGGTCTCCGGCTTTTGTTCGTGGTGGAGATGTGGGAGCGTTATTCGTATTACGGGATGCGGGCTTTGTTGATCCTGTTTCTGGTCACGGAGACCGGGCGCGGTGGGTTGGGTTGGACGGTCGAGCGCGCGGGACAATTGTACGGTTGGTACACGGGACTCGTGTATCTTACTCCGGTCATCGGCGGTTACCTCGCCGACCGCTACCTCGGCACTCACCGCGCCCTCGTCGCCGGCGGCATCTTGATCGCGCTCGGGCATTTCTCACTCGCACTCGAGAATACCGTGGCGTTTTATTCCGGCTTGACCCTCTTGGTGTTGGGTACCGGGTTTTTCAAATCCAATATTTCCACGATGGTCGGCCAACTCTATGGACTTCATGATCCGCGTCGCGACAGCGGTTTTACCATTTACTATATGGGAATCAATCTCGGAGCGCTCATCGGCCCGCTCATTTGCGGCTATCTGGCGCATAGTAGCCGCTTCGGGTGGGCCTACGGTTTCGGGGCAGCCGGGGTCGGAATGCTGGCCGGGCTTGCCCTTTATCTCGGCGGCAGAAAACGGTTTCTAGGAGACATCGGTATAGCGAACGCGCCACGCACGCCGGACGTTCAAGCACGTCTGCCATTAAACCGCGAAGAAAAAGAGCGGATCGCGGCGATGTTGGTGATGGCGTTCTTCGTAATGTTTTTTTGGCTGGCGTTCGAGCAAGCGGGTTCCTCCATGACGATGTTTGCCGAGCGCAGCACGGATCGCACCACACCGAGGTGGTTGCACTGGTTGCTGGCGGATGATCAATTTCCGGCGGCTTGGTTTCAAGCGGTCAATCCCGCCTTCATTCTATTGCTCGCGCCGCTTTTTTCCATGCTCTGGCTGCGCCTCGGATCCGCCGGTTTCGAGCCCCGAACGCCGGTAAAAATGGCATCGGGATTGATCCTCCTCGGGAGCGGTTTCCTGGTCTTGGTGTTCGCCGCGACACTGAGCGATCGCGGTACGCCAGTCAGCCCGCTGTGGTTGGCTGCGGCCTATCTCTTACATACCTGCGGCGAGCTATGCCTCTCCCCCGTGGGCCTCGCCCTCGTCACTCGCATCGCACCGCTTAAGTATGCCTCGATGTTGATGGGGGTATGGTTCTTGGCCAACTTTGGAGCCAATCTCGCGGCCGGCTATTTCGCGGGCATGCTTGACGCGTTTCGCGAGGGCCGCCTCGTGACGATCTTAGGCGGCCAAGCGGACTTTTTCCTGATTCTGGTCGTAACTTCGTGCACCGCCGGAATTCTGCTGTGGCTGATCGCGCCCTGGCTTAACCGGCTCATGCACGGCCGCGACCAGCGTAGCGCATCTGCGCCGCTGGCCTAAACCATCGCCCATTTCGTGAATTTGTCACAGAACTTTTGTGACAAATTACCGCGATTTGTACGTGCATCCTTCGGTATTCTACGAACCAGTTCGTTATCCACTCACCGCGGGTAACGCGATTGCCTCCTCCCCCGCCGCGACATGCGGCTCATTTTGGCACAGGGATGTGCCACCTTTTATTCAAGCGACTCCCCTGCCCCGCCGCCCGCGTCTAACGCCTATGGTGCTGACCAGGTCTTTAATGCATACTGCGGCGAGCTTCGCATGAATCGATAGCCGTTATCGGATCGACCTTGGTTTCGCCACGTTCACATCGCCATGAACAATCTGCATGAAAAAATCCGCGGCAGCCCGTGGCTCGCCGCCTTGCTTCTGCTCCCGGCCTTTGTAATCACGATCCTCTTCGCGGGTTTTTTCTTTGCACTTTTTGTGAGCGCTTTTTTAGTGCTGGGGGCGATCCTCGGAATGCGCTTTTGGTGGATCAAACGCAGTCTGAAAAAATCCGGCGGCCCAGAGATCATCGATGGCGAATTCATCGTCGTGGATAAACGGATCACCACTATCAAGGGCGAGCACGCCCTCGATCGTGACGCCGCGGATGACTGAACGTTTTCGCACAGATCTAAGACGCGGCCATTTGTTGATCGGCACGATCGAGCGCGAACCGGCCGCGGCGAACCAGTGCCCGCAACCCGAGCAAGGCGGGAACGGGATGGGTGAGGAGATAGGTGGGCAGGATCTCTAAGTAATGCCGATACCGTCCTTTATCGACGTTCGCGAAAACGCGATCCCACCAACGCCTGGGCGATTTGCGGCAAGATCCCGCCCGCCAAGTAGATCCCACCCCGAGCGGCCAAGGTCAGGGCGAGATCGCCCGCCACGGTGCCGAGAAAGCAGAAGAACATGTCCACGGCTTGCGCGGCATAGCGGTCCTCTCCGAGTAGGGCTCTGGCCGTGATCTCGGCCGGGGTTCGATCCGTGACCACATCCAACCCGGGTCCGGACACGGCGGCGCTCCGCGGACACGTGCCCGAAGCGAGCTCGCAGACGCCCGAGCACAGCCGCTTCGGCGCGTTCATCGGAGCCAAGGTTCCCCCGTGCCGATCTGATATCGATGCGAAGCTTCGAGCCGCGGCAACGTATGGGCAACGGCGGTAAAGTCATTGATCACCTCGATGCGCTTCCACCCGAGGGCCTCCTTGATCTCCTGGATAGAAAAGCACCAACCGCGATTGGCCATTTGGACGCGATGGGCGCGGCGACCACCAGCGCACCGGCACGGATAGACGGCTGTTGAGGATGCCGATCCGCGTCCGTGATCCACCGATATCGGCCAGCAACCACGGGCGCGCTGTGTTCATCTATGGATAAACGACGACCGGTTGGGCGCAGTATTTAACAACAGCATCGTCACGTATAATACACTCTTGACCGACAGGCGAAACCACTCGGCGGCCATGATCCCGAACCGCGTTGCATTTTTGCTCATCTTCCTGCTCTGCGGAGGGTCGCTCGGGTTTGGGATTTATCTCGAGATTGTTCGAGGAATCGAACCTTGTCCCTTGTGCATGATTCAACGGCTGTTCTTCGCGGGCGCGGGTCTCTTGGGGCTGCTCGCCGCCGTGCACGGTCCGGCCCGAACCGGCAGCCGCGTCTACAGCGCCTTCATCGGCTTATCCGCGCTCGCCGGAGGCGGCGTCGCCGGGCGGCAGGTGTGGTTACAGCACCTGCCGCCGGATCAGGTACCGCAATGCGGTCCGGGCTTCGACTACTTGATGGATACCTACCCCATGCTCGAAGCACTCGCCAAGATCCTGCGCGGCACCGGGGAATGCGCGGAGATCGGGTGGAGCTTCTTGAGTCTCTCGATCGCGGAGTGGGCGTTGGTATTATTTATCGTGCTGCTTGGGCTTTGCATTGTTCAGATCGCGCGGCCTCCCCCGACGATAAGCGGCTAAGCTCGCGCCTATTCACCGCTTTGCAGAAGCAATCCACGCGCGCGGGCGACGTCGAACACCCGCAGGAACACAATCGCCGCCAATACGATATAGAGGACATTCAATTCCGCCGCGGCAGCGAATCGATCGACATCGAAGCGGTGCTCGAACATCACCGTGCGCATCCCCTCGAACACATGGCTGCTGGGCAAGCACCACGCCACCGGTTGCAGCCAGGCGGGTAAGGTGGCGATCGGATAGTAGATCCCGCTGATCGGGGCGATGGCAAAAATCGAGGCCCAGGCCAGCGATTCCACACCCAAGCCGAAACGCAGCAAGAGCGCGCAGATCACAAGTCCGATGGCCCAGCCGAAGATCAGCAAGTTGGCGAAAAACGCGATGAGCGGCATACCCATCGCAAAAATGGAGTATTGATAGAGCGGGATCGCGAGGAGCGCCGCCGTTCCCACCCCGATACAGGCACGCACGAAGCTGATGCTGATCAACGCCAGCACCAACTCGTAAGGACGCAGCGGACTCGCGAACAGCTGACCGAGGTTGCGCGCGAACATCTCCTCCATGAACACGACCGAAACCCCGAGCTGCGCCCGAAACAGCACGTCCCAGAGCAGCACGGCCGCAATCAATACCCCGGCGCCATGGGCTACCCAGGAACTATTGGTGGCGAAAAATTGCGTGACCAGCCCCCACAGGATCATCTGCACGGTGGGCCAATACGCTTGTTCGAGGATCCGCGGCCACGATCCGCGCAGAAGATACAGGTAACGCAGTATCATTGCCCCGATGCGGCGCGCCGAGAAGACCTCCTCCGGAACCGCGATCATCGCACGCTGTACCGTGCTTGCCTGTCCGCGGGATCCCCGTTGCGGACGATGTGCAAGAAGACCTCTTCCATCGTCGTGCGGCCATATTTTGCGATCAGATGCATAGGCTTCCCGCGATCGACGATCGCCCCCGATCGCATGATCAAAACCTGGGTGCAAACCCGCTCGACCTCCGTCATGTTGTGCGAGGCCAGAAGGATGGTTGCGCCGTTGGCTCGCTGGTAGTGAACTAAATACTGACGGATGCGATCGGCGCTGTCCGGATCGAGGGAAGCCGTGGGCTCATCGAGTAACACCAACTCGGGTCTATTCAGCAGGGCCTTAGCCAGCACCACGCGGGTCTTCTGGCCGGCCGATAGGGTCCGGTACTCAAGCCGCATCAAACCCTCGATGTCGAGGTGCCGCCCAAGCTCCCTGACGCGCGCTTGGATATCACGCACCCCATAGAGACGTGCGTACACATCGAGGTTTTCGGCGACGGTCAGCCGTTGCGGTAGATCGACGTAAGGCGAGGAAAAGTTCATGCGCGCCAATACGCTATAACGATCGGTCCGCAGATCCCTCCCCAAGACGCGGATCACGCCCGCCGTCGGGGTGACCAAGCCGAGGAGCATGGCCAGCGTCGTCGTCTTACCCGCCCCGTTCGCGCCGAGTAGCGCGCAGATACATCCACGCTCGATGCTGAAGCTGATGTTCTCTACGGCCACGACGGCGCCAAACCGTTTCGACAGGCTCTCGACCGCTACCGCCGGATCGGGCATGCGGCTCGGGCTATGCCGGCGGGAAACGCCCGGACATGGAGCGCATGAGCTTCCCCAGCCCGCCCTTTTTCGAGACCTGCTTCATCGCGCGTTGCATCTGGGTAAATTGCTTCAACAGGCGGTTCACATCCTGGATCTGGGTGCCGGACCCGGCGGCGATCCGGCGTTTATGCGAGGCCTTGATGTTGTCGGGATAGCGGCGTTCTTTGGGCGTCATCGAATTGATGATGGCCTCGGTCTTACCGAGCTCCTTGTCATTGACTTGATCCATCATGTGTTGGGGGACATCCGACAGTCCCGGTAAACGGCTCATCAAGCTCCCCAAGCCTCCCATCCCCCGCATCTGCCGGATCTGATCGCGAAAATCCCGGAGATCGAATCCCTGGCCTTTGTGCAGTTTCTCGGCCATGTCCATGGCCTGTTCACGATCGATCTTCCGTTCCACCTCTTCGATAAGCCCAAGCACATCGCCCATGCCCAGGATGCGCGCGGCCACGCGATCCGGATAAAATGGCTCGAGCGCCGTGCTCTTCTCGCCGGCGCCGACGAATTTAACCGGCTTGCCCGTGACATGGCGCACCGAGAGCGCCGCCCCTCCACGTGCATCACCGTCGGTCTTGGTAAGAATGACCCCGGTCAAGGGCAAGGCCGCATCGAAAGCCTGCGCCGTATTGACCGCGTCTTGGCCCATCATGCTATCGACGACAAACAAGGTCTCGGCTGGATCCATTACCCGGTGGAGGCGCGTGATCTCATCCATCATCTCCGCGTCGATGTGCAATCGTCCCGCGGTATCGACGATGAGCACATCGTGAAATCGCCTCTTCGCATGCGAGAGCGCCTCGGAGGCGATCGCCGCTGGATCTTGCGCCGGATCGGCCGGGTAGCATTCGACACCTATTTCGCTTGCCAACACGCTCAACTGATCGATGGCCGCCGGTCGATGCACATCGCAGCTCACCATGAGCACTGATTTTTTTTCGCGCTCCTTCAGATACCGGGCCAATTTGGCGGCCGATGTGGTTTTGCCTGACCCCTGTAAGCCGACCATCAACACAACAGCCGGCGGCGGCCGGTTGAGATCGAGGCGTTCGCATTGTTCGCCCATCAATGCCGTCAATTCGTTGCGGACAATGCGAATGAATGCCTGTCCGGGGGTGAGGCTGGCGACAACCTCCTCGCCCACCGCGCGCGTCCGCACATGATCGACAAACCAACGCACCACGGGCAAGGCTACATCGGCTTCGAGCAAGGCCATGCGCAGCTCTCGCAAGGTCGATTGGATATTTTCGTCCGTCAGGCGGCCTTGCCCGCGGAGTTCCTTGACAATGCGCGTTAGACGTTGAGAGAGATTGTCGAACATGGCGGCGCGATCCAGGGTTTGCTAGGAGCCGAATCATACTAACATAATCCCCTGAACAGACCGCGGTGTTAAGGGCTCACTCTTGGCGCGCCGCATCGCCGCTCGTTGCGCCCAGTTTCAGCACCAGATAGCGCTTATTGGCGAAAACGATCTCGCCTTGCAGTTGCCGTGCATCGAAGGGCTGCTCGAACACGGCGTAGGCGATCCCGAATTCCCTCGCCAGCGAAGCCAAACGCGATTGATCCATGCGCAGATAACCGGCCTCGGCTTCAATCAGGTTCCTTACCTTAGGATCGCCGCTCACACGCCCCAGGCGGCGATACCATTCCATGAGCTCGGTGGGCTTGATGGGGGTGGACTTCCAGTCCACGACCACCGCCCGGGCGCCATGCAGCCGAAAGGTCTTTAAGCTCGGTGGGATGAGGAATTGTGCATCCGGGGCGGTAGATTGCGCCCACTGAAAGAGCTCCTGTTTGGGCGCCGAGAGGCCGCGCAGGACATTGGACGCTTTGTAGGCGGGAGCCGCTGAGAAGGCAAGGCCTCCAAGCACCAACCCAAGCGGCACCATCGCCGGCGGAATCATTGTGAGATAGCGCCGGGTCTTACCGCGCGCAAGCAATACATAAGCAAATAAGGTAAGAATAACGATAACGACGTAGGTAGGATTGACCTGTAGGAGACCGACCTCGGTTGGCTGTACCTTCGAGCCATGGTGGATGAGAATGAGCCCGCCTCCGGCTACCGCCAAGACCCACTGCCACTTAAAACCCTTGGCGGTCTCGCGTTCCGCGCTCGCGCTGAAATAAGGGGCGATCCGAGTGACGATTACGAGCTGCGCCAGCAAGACCGAAAACGGCGCCATGCGCCAGAAGAATAGCTGTGAAACAAAGGGGACATAGAACAGAGTGGTCAGCACCGTGGCGGTCATGACGAGGCCAAGAAACACCGCATAGACCTTCGCCAGCCGGGAGGAGATCCGCGCTTCGGAGGATTTCAGGTCGAGACAACTCATGGCCAGCAAGTGCCATCCCGCGAAGGGAATAAAGTCCGCGAGATATGCCCACGGGACATAGTGATGCGGCGAGCGGATTAACTGAAAGATATTGCGCGCCTCTCCCCCCTGGGGATCGGTCGCCATGGCATAGAGCATGGGAAACTCGAAGAGCAAGACGGCGACGCTCGGCCCTAACTGTAGCCACAGGCGGCGCGCGATCTGCGCGCGCCCGAAGGCGAGATGAACGAGACCGAAAAAGATGAAATCAAGCAGCAAAAAATTAGTATGAAAAAAGCCGCCTATCGCCACCAGCACGCCGGACCAGAGGTAGCGTTCCGCGAGCAGCAATAGGAGCCCGATCACAACCGCGCAGGCCGCGACCGAGGAAGGTTCGAGAATCGAGGTCAGGATATGGCTGCTGGCTACGCTGCGGGTCTTCTCCAAGAGCACAAAGCACATAAGGAGCAGTATCGCGACTAGAGCGTCGCGCCGATAATGGCGATTTAAGAAACCATAAATCGTCAGCATCAGCGCCGCCACCATCGCCGCATTCGCGCCGGCGACCGTCCAGGGCGCCGGACCCAACGATGCCAAAAGCTCGATCAGCAGTGCGAAGTTTCGATGATACGCCGTGGTCTGCGCGGCGAGCCAGTCGTAGCGCAGGAACGCTGGATCGAGCTCCCGGAGCGGGTACAGAAGATAGGTGTTGTGGTTCGCGAGCCCATAGCACAAACCAAAGCTCAACCCCACGGCCACCGCGAGCAGTAGAACCAGCGCATGCTGAAACGCGGCTCCTTCACGCCCTGCCATTTAGAACACCCAGTACTTCAGCGATAAATAATTCAGGACAGTGATAAACGCCATCACGGTGATCCACGTGGGGGCTGCCGGCCAGCTCCACATGTCCACGGTAACGCTCATCAGCGCGCTGCTCGCCATGAGCAACAGGCCTTGCACGAGGGTGAAGCGTAGCGCCTGTCGCAGGACTCGGCCTTCGGCTCCGAAGGTCCAGCCGCGGTTCCAATAGAAGCTCCACACTGATCCAAGCCCATAACTCGCCATCTGCGCAACCCCGGCGCGGTAGGAATAACCGCCCAATAGCGACAGGGCGAGAACGAAGACGGCGTAGCTGAGTGCCGTGTTCGTGATCCCAACGGTGATAAAACGCGCGACCGGTGAGTTCCAGAGACGAACTCCCATGAAGTCCTCGATTCAGGTCCGTGGCAGATTGATGCTGTCGCGGATGATCACCGTCGGGCGGTTCTGCAAGCTTTGGTGGATCCAGGCGAGATAACTGCCGATGATGCCGAGGATGATAAACAGCACCCCGAACAAGAACGACAGGATCCCCACGGTGGAGGCCCAGCCCGAAACCGTCTCCCCTTGAAAATACCGCGCCAGCACGTAAGCAATCTCGACAAAGGCCAAGAGACTGGTGGCGATCCCGAGCCAGATCCCAATGCGGAGCGGCTTGGTCGAAAACGATATGATGGCGTCACCGGCGAAGCTGAGCATTTTTCGCAGCGTGTATTTGCTCGATCCGTGTATACGCCGCTCGGGCTGGAAGGGCACCTCCGTCGCAGGCAAACCCAGCCACTGAACCGCACCCCGCAGGAACAGCTCCGCGGCTTTGAGGTTCACCAAGGCATCGACCGCGGCGCGGTCGAGAAGCCGGAAGTCGGAGTTACCTTCGGCCATCGGCACCTCGGCAAGGATCGAGAACAACTTGTAGAAGTACCTTGAGGTGAATCGCTTGAAGCGACCGGCCACCTCTGCATCGCGCCGTTGGGTGTTCACGACCTTGTAACCCTGCCGCCAAGCCTCATAGAGCGAAGGGATAAGCTGGGGGGGATGTTGCAGATCGCCGTCCATGCTGACCACGGCCTGGCCGTGTGCAAGCTGGAGTCCCGCCAGCAGCGCGCGCTGGTGACCAAAATTCCGCGATAGCGATACACCCATGACGGCGGGCATAGCGACGGCGAGCCGGGTGATTCGCTCCCAGGTTGCGTCGCGGCTGCCGTCATCGACAAGGACAATTTCATAGGTAACGCCGATCCCCTCCAGCACGGCAACGAGCTCCCGCACCAGAGGGTGGACGCTGCCCTCCTCGTTGCACATGGGGACCACGACCGAAAGCGCGGGCCGCGCCTGAGCACCGGCCCCAACCTCTACTGCCGGCGGCGTCAAGGCGTTAGGCGCGCGGACCGGAAACGGCGGGTAAGTATTTCGACCATGCTCGCCAAGGGCTCGAGATAGGCTTTGGCGAGCGTCGGGTGGTGTTGCGGCGCTCCGATGCCGACACCGAGAATGAGATTCTTGCGGATCTCCTCACTCGGCAAGACCAGGGTGCCGAACATCCAGTCCCAGATTGCGAATATTTCCCCATAATTGCGGTTCCAGTGCTCAGGCCTGGCGCTGTGATGGATTTGATGATGCGCGGGGCTGATGAGAATATGGTTGAGCACGGGGCCGAAAGAAAACCAAATATGGGAATGACGTAAGTTCGCTCCGAATATCCGGAACAGTGCGGAAACGGCGTTGATTCCGAGAATCGTCAATGCCTCGATCTCGCCCAGAAATAAAAACAGGGTGATCCCTTGAAATACGCCCAGCACCGGCGCGCTGATAAGCAATTTGACGATATTATAGAGCGGATGCTTGCGATAAAGAGTGAAAGGGGTCAGCACTTCCGCGGAATGGTGCACTCGATGGATCGGCCAGAGTAAATCCACTTGGTGATGCAGCCGGTGGTTGATATACGTGACGAAATCGGATACGAGGCCGAAAACGATGGTAAATGTGAGGATGACCCCGCCACCGATCGGAAAGCCTTGCCAGGTCCCCGCGAACGCGGAAGCGAGCAAGCCCATGACGTAACTCGCGACGAGGGCGGCACTGAATCCTTCGGCGAAGGGCCCAAACGTCACCGGACCGATGAAGTGGTTGCTAATAAATAGCCTGTAATCGACGATCGCGGACGGATGCGCATAGATCCGCTTCGGGAAAACAAACTTGATAAACTCCGTAAAGCGCAGCGCGCCATCACGATGGTAATAGCGTTTATAGGCGATAGCCGCCAACACTAACGCCGAGAGCAGAAACACCCAATACAGGCGACTGTTGGCAGTGAAGGGGGACTGTACGATGTCCAAGCTTTCGTCCAGGATCCACCCGGCAAACCGCTCGCAATAGTCCAACAGGCTGTGGAGCATTATTTCACAAATCCCTCATGTTGTTACTGATTGGGCCTTCGAACGTGCTGCGTAAACACAGCACGCATTGAAGTTATCCAACCCGCCATCGGCCCCCGCCCTTCCGCTTCTTATTATGCAGGATAAGTTGTTGTTATTGCACTCCCCGCGCTCGGGGTAGCTTTCCCTCAGACACCGAAGGCGCGAGAAGTTCTCGGCATCGTGAGGTATGACGCGGCGGCGAGGCCGGCGCACTACCCTGAGTCATACACCGGCCGAAAGTGGGCGCAATGTTTGCTAACGCATGACATGGCGACTATTGCGACAAAAAGCGGCGGCCAGTTTCCCCGCCTACTCATCGTTGCCGAGGAACCCGATAACGCTGTCACCCACGCACTCTGTCGGGTAACTTCTGCCACCCCGGCCGACGATACTTTCCGGCGGCTCGAGGCTGTCCTCTTCGGCCCGACGCCGAAAGACTCCCCCGAGTCAACCTTTGAATTGACCCGCTGCCAGCGAGCCGAAGAGGCCGTCGCCAGCGTAAAAGCCGCCTTAGCGGACGGCCGCCCTTATTCGCTCGCTTTTATCAGCGTGCGGGACGGTGTTTCGGCCGCCGAGCAAATTCATGCCTTGGATCCCGACATCAATATCGTGATCGTGACCGGATCGGGCGATGTCGATCGGCGGAAAAACGAAGCCCGCCTGCCGCCATCCGACAATCTCCTTTATATCCAACAGCCCATCGACGCACATGAGATCTACCACTGCGCCGTGGCGCTCGCCGCGAAATGGAAGATTGAACGAAAGTTGCGCTTCCACAGTGGCGATCTCGCGCGTTTAAACGGCCAGTTGCTAAAGGATATCTCCGCGCGCGAACAAGCCGAAGGGACCTTGCGTCTGCTGCATACCGCGATCGTGCACACACAAGATGTGACCGTGATCATGACGGCAGCCCCCGACCCGCAAGATTCTCGCATCGTCTACGTCAACCCGGCCGTCAGCCGGGTGCTGGGATACAGTCCGCAGGAAGCCATGGGTCAGATACTCTCCGTGCTCTTCGGTCCGGAGACAGATCCCGCCGCACTAGAGCGGCTGCGGCATCAGTTAATCCAGGGTGAAGCCTTCGCCGGACAGCTCTGTGGCCTTCGTAAGGATGCCAGCGCCTTGGTGATGGACGTGAGGATCAATCCAGTGCCCAATGAGAAGGGCCAAATCACCCATTACGTGGCCCTGATTCGGGACGTGACCGAGGCCAGCCGGGCAGCCATAAAAACCGCCCACCAGGCGGCGCATGATCCATTGACGGGGCTTCCGAACCGGCGCGAATTCGAGCGCCGTTTAGCGCTCATGGTAGAGCACGCGCGCGAACACGGTAAGCAACACGCGCTTTGCTACATCGATCTCGATCAATTCAAGGTCGTCAACGATACCTGCGGTCATGGGGCGGGCGACGAGTTGCTACGGCAGATCTCGGGAATATTGAAGAGCCGCTTGCGCGAGCGCGATACCTTGGCTCGATTGGGAGGAGACGAATTCGCCGTGCTTCTGGGAGAATGCTCGGTCGACCAAGCCCTGCGCGTCGCCAACGAACTGCGCGAGGTGATCCAAGACTACCGATTCTGTTGGACCAATAGGCTCTTTAAAGTGGGGGCCAGTATCGGCGTGGTGCCATTCAGCAAAGCCTGTACCAGTAGCGAAAGCTTATTAAGCGCCGCGGACAGCGCCTGCATTACCGCCAAGGAAGAAGGGCGTAATCGGGTTCATCTCTACGGGCGCGAAACCATGGAGATCACGCAGCGCCATGACGAAATGCAATGGATCCCAAGGTTACACCAAGCGCTGGCGGATAACAGATTTGAACTGTATTTCCAGCCTATCGTGCCGTTGGGCAGCGCATTCGAGGGCATGCACGGGGAAATACTAATCAGGATGATCGGCGAGGCCGGGGAGCTTATACTTCCGAGCGCGTTTATTCCCGCTGCGGAGCGTTACAATCAAATGCGCGCGATTGACCATTGGATCGTGTGCTCAACCCTATCCGCTATTAGCCCCGTCCTACCGGGAGCGCTGCGTGTGTCGATTAATCTGTCTTCACAATCCATCAGCAACCCGGACTTCCTGCAATTTGTAATGGATGAACTTAGCAAACATGACGTGCTGTCGAATCAGATAATATTTGAGATCACGGAGACCGCGGCAATAATCAATTTGAACGCGGCGAAGAGTTTTATTACGACCTTAAAAAGCCGCGGCTGCCGCTTCGCCCTGGACGATTTTGGCAGCGGCCTATCATCCTTTGCTTACCTAAAAATATTGCCTATAGATTATCTGAAGATAGACGGCCGTTTTATTCAGGACATCACTCACGATCCGGTGGCCGCTACGATCGTCGAGGCGATATGCCGCATTGGCCATGTCATGGGGCTTGAGCTTGTCGCCGAATCCGTGGAGTCACAGACCACCGTGGAGATGCTACGGAAGGTCGGCGTAAATTATGGGCAAGGAAACGGGATTGCCCCGCCCATTCCCCTTCGTGATGCCATCAAGCATTTGATCCCGGTGGAAACATCCTGCCCTCAGGATACCTTGGTTCGGCGCATGCGCGCGTGGCCTACGCAGGCCAGCCCGCACAGCGTGTAAAATCTATTCCCCGCGGTTTTGCTGCGGGGACCTTAGCGATGGGGTTTCCAAAGGGAGAGGCGCAGCTCTCCCCTTTGGTCACCACCACGGGTTTGCATACCCCGTGGCGGCGAAATCAAATTGACTTTCGATCCTCCCCCTGACGCCGCGATCCAATGCACTGGCCCCGCCCGCCTGCAGCGGCGAAGCGTTTCCGCCCGTGAATCGTGCATAAGTTACAAACCAGATGGTAATTTTTCGCAGAACTCTCTATTCCCGTCGCCTATTCTAGCGAGCGTCATGACTACCCGCAGCCTAATCTTCCGGCGTTTACTGTCGATAGGGGGACATCGGGGGGCGCTAAATCCATTGGCACACAATCCGCGTAGAGATCGGTGAGAATCCGAACACATGCTCACGATGCGAACCGAGGTGACAGGGAAACGAGAGATGAATACGTTCGAGACGATTGCGGCAAGCACCGGCGAGCTCGCGCGGCTGTTGAACCATCATTATGGAGATGGCACCGTTTATGTACCGAGCGGAGGATCGCTCCAGCTCTACCACACCTGCGTCGACGTTGGGCTGATCACCGAGGACGGGTTCATTACCCGCCAAGGCCGGGAGCTCATCGCCCGTTCCCTGACTTAGCAGCGTCCTTAATCCCCCTATTACCGCTACGGTGCCCGGGGGCGGTATCAGTCACCGCAGCGCTACGTTCGCGCCGGCCCCAGATTCACCCAAGCTACTCTCCGCCGCGCGCGTAAGCATGGCATTGCGGGTTTTTTGTGTCTATCATGGGCATGACATGAGCTTTGCGGAGCATTTTCAGAACGGCGAGACCTGGAAGCGAGGCGCTTACATGTTGCTGTTTGCGGTTATCTATACCGTCGCCGAGCTCGTCGCTTGGGGAGTCGCGCTGTTCCAGTTCGGTTCAAAGCTCGTCACCGGGGACATCAATCCGCGCCTCGTGGATTTTGGCCAGCGGCTCAGTACCTATATCTATCAGCTATTGGTGTACGTGACCTTCAAGTCGGACGATAAGCCTTATCCCTTCAGCGATTGGCCCGCGACGTAGTGACGCGTTTACTTTAAACCCATTTGTCATGGAGTTTTCCGAACGCGTCCCGCCGTACCCCGCGGCCGGCGTCTCCGCATCCGCGCAAGTAAGTCTAGCGCTCGGGTTAACCGCCTTTGCGTATGTGGACTTATACGAGCCTCACCGGCTCAGGGATCTGCTTGCTGTTTTCGATGATTACGTCGCGGATCGAGACCCCGCTCTGTCTGCCGAGTTCGGCCAATACCGCGCCACATTGGGCGCAGGACTGCCGCCGCAAACGATATCGGACTTGCTCGTGCGCACGGCGCCCTACGTCGGCGAATTCGTCGCCAAGCTCTTCGGCGTCGCGAGCGAGCGCGACCGCCAGCGTGCTGCCATACAAGAAGAACTGGACACGGTTTTTGTCTTCCGCAACGAAGTCTTGGCGCAAGCCCAAGAAAAGTTCGGGCCGGAGGATCTTATCACCTGGGACCTCCAGCAATTGCAGCGGCAAATCGAGCTTCTTAAACACGTCATCGCTCCCGGTGTCCACGCGAGCGATCCTGAGCGGGCCCTCGCCGGTGTCGCGAGCAAGCTATGGCGTCTGCGCGAGCGCTGCGCCGCACGGATCTCAAGACAAGAACCGGCGGACAAGCGCTTAGATCAAGACCTGTGCGCCGTTCGCGCCCGTATCGAGGCCGACCCCGAAGCCCGGGCGACCTTTGCCGATTGCTTGACCGAAACCTGCGCGCACGCGTTCGTTCTTCGGCTGCTCGATCGCATCGAGCGCTGGAGCTTCGCCGCACGCCACGATGCGGGAATAAACGCAACGGTGGCGAATTGGGTAAGTTTCAAGCAACCAAAGAAAACCGACTTCCAGCATCTGGTCCATGCCGAGCGGCTCCAACGCGACGGCTATCAGGTCCTCAGCGGACCGATGGCGCGACGCCGGCGGCGCGACGGCTTTGCTCTGACCGATCCCCGCCACGACGAGCGCCACGTGCTATATGAAGTAGATCACTGTATTTATTGCCACGACCGGGATACCGATTCCTGTTCCAAGGGTATGCGCAACCGCAGAGACGGGAGCTACAAGGTCAACCCGCTCGGGGTGATGATCACCGGCTGCCCGCTGGAGGAGAAGATCTCCGAAATGCACGTGCTCAAGCGGCAGGGGGACAATATCGGAGCGCTCGCGCTCATCATGATCGACAACCCGATGTGCCCGGGCACGGGTCACAGGATCTGCAATGACTGCATGAAGGGATGCATCTACCAGAAGACCGAGCCCGTCAACATTCCACAGATCGAAACCAACGTCCTGACCGAGGTCTTGTTCATGCCGTGGGGGTTCGAGATCTACGGGCTTTTCACGCGCTGGAATCCGCTCAATGTCAAACGCCCCGTGGCCCTGCCCTATAACGGTAAGAATGTGCTCATCGCCGGCCTCGGCCCCGCCGGCTACACCTTGGCCCATTACCTACTCAACGAGGGGTTCGGCGTGGTCGGCATCGATGGTTTGAAGATCGAGCCTCTGCCGCGAGACCTGAGCGGCGATTGGGATCAACCACCGCGGGCGGTCCGGGATTTTGGCGAGCTTTACGAGGACTTGGATACCCGCGTCATGACGGGTTTCGGCGGGGTAGCGGAATACGGCATCACCGTGCGTTGGGACAAGAACTTCCTCAAGGTCATTTATCTCACACTCGCCCGGCGGCGGACGTTTCGCTGTTACGGCGGCATCCGTTTCGGCGGCACGCTGACAATCAACGAGGCCTGGGATCTCGGGTTTCACCATATCGCCGTCGCGAGCGGCGCCGGCAAACCCACGATCATCGAGCTTACGAATAACCTCATGCGCGGGATCCGCAAGGCCTCGGATTTTCTCATGGCGCTGCAACTGACCGGCGCCGCCAAACATTCGTCCCTCGCCAACCTTCAGGTGCGGCTGCCCGCGGGCGTCATTGGCGGCGGACTCACGGCGATCGACACGGCGACCGAACTGCTCGCTTATTATCCGGTGCAGGTCGAGAGGGTCCTGCGGCGTTACGAAGTGCTGGCGAGGCGTTATGAAGAGCAATCCGTGCGTGCCCGTTACGATGAAGAGGAACTGCTGATCCTGGATGAATTGCTTGATCACGGACGCGCCATACGCGCCGAGCGCTCGCGCGTTCTTGCGGCCGGCGAAACCCCGAATTTCCTGCCGTTGCTCGAACAATGGGGCGGGGTGACATTATTCTACCGCAAGGGTCTGCGCGATGCTCCGGCGTACAGACAGAACCACGAAGAGATCGAGAAGGCGCTGGAAGAAGGCATTGCCGTCGCGGAAGGCATGACTCCTAGCGAGGCCATTGGCGATCGCTTCGGCCATCTGCGGGCGGTGCGTTTCGAGCGTCTGACCCCAAAGGACGGTCGCTGGATCGCCGCAGATGATGCGGTTGAAGTGCCGCTGCGCAGCCTTTTCATTGCCGCCGGCACCTCGCCCAATACTATCTATGAAAGCGAACACCCCGGCAGCTTCGAGATGGACTCCAAAGCCCACTTCTACCAAAGATTCGAGCCGAATGCGTGCGGGCTGGAAGCGATGCGCGATCTCACCGCGCCGAAGGTTGGCAAACCCGCGCCCTTCACTTCGTATCGGCGGCAAGGTAAGTTTATTACGTTCTATGGGGATAACCATCCGGTGTACGCGGGGAACGTTGTCAAGGCGATGGCCAGCGCCCGTGACGGCTATCCGTACGTCGTGAGACTGTTCGAACACGAGCTGCGCCGACTCGATCCGGCCGATCAGCGTCACCGCGATCGAGCGCTGCGGGCGTTTCACGCCACGCTCGATGAGTCACTGCTCGCGACCGTGGTGGCGGTCCAGCGGCTCACGCCCACCATCATCGAGGTCGTGGTCCATGCGCCGATGCAAGCGCGCAAGTTTCGTCCCGGTCAGTTTTATCGAGTTCAAAACTTCGAGACGCTTGCCCCGCGGATGGAAGGCACTGTTCTAGCTGCGGAAGGCTTGGCGCTCACCGGCGCCTCGGTGGACAAGGAGAAGGGCTTGATAGCGCTGATCACCCTCGAGATGGGAAGCTCGTCGCGGCTCTGCCGGTTGTGGCAACCTGGGGATCCGGTCGTTGTGATGGGCGTCACCGGCGCGCCGACCGACATCCCTTCGGGTAAAACCGTCGTGCTCGCGGGCGGCGGATTGGGCAATGCGGTGCTGTTCTCGATCGGTAAAGCCTTGCGCGCGGCCGGCAATCGAGTGATCTATTTCGCCGGTTACAAGAGCCGCGATGATGTCTTCAAGGTCGAGGACATCGAGGCCGCGTCGGATGTGATCGTGTGGTCCGTGGATCCCGCGCCCACGGCCCGGCCGATCTCGGTCACGCGGCCCCAAGACAAAAGTTTCATAGGTAACATCCTCGAGGCTATGGTGGCCTATGCCAAGGGCAAGCTCGGAGATACGCCGATCCATCTGGATGATGTCGACCATATTATCGCCATCGGTTCCGATCGGATGATGGCGGCCGTGAAAGAAGCCCGCAATGGAATACTGAAACCCTATCTGAAACCCAAGCACGTCGCCATCGGCTCGATCAACTCCCCCATGCAGTGCATGATGAAGGGCGTATGCGCGCAATGCCTGTGCAAGCACATCGATCCCGGCACCGGCCAGGAATACTTTGTCTACTCGTGTTACAACCAGGACCAAGAGCTCGATCGCGTCGACTTTCCGCACTTGAATGCGCGGCTGCGGCAGAACTCCGTTCAGGAAAAGCTCTCCGCTCTGTGGTTGGACTACCTGTTGGAGAAACGCGGCACCCCCAGCGTCTGAATCGCATGCAGGGCCGCGTACTGGTCATCGCCGGGTCCGATTCGAGCGGCGGGGCCGGAATTCAGGCCGACATCAGGACCATCGCGGCCCTCGGCGGTCGCGCGGCCACCGCGATCACCGCGCTGACGGCACAAAACACACAGCGCGTCCATGCGATCGTCGGCATCGATCCCGCTTTCGTCGCCTGCCAAGCGGAGGCCGTGCTTCAAGACATCGGCGCCGACTGCATCAAGACCGGCATGCTCTACAGCGCGCAGATCATTGACGCCGTCTGCGATCTGATTGAAGCCCAAGCGCCAGGCCTACCGTGGGTGGTCGATCCGGTGATGCTTGCGACTAGCGGCGCGACCCTTCTCGATCCTCCGGGGATCGGGCGCCTGGTGGGGCGCGTTTTCCCGCACGCGGCTGTTTTGACCCCCAATGTTCCCGAGGCCGAGCGGCTCACGGGCATGCGCATAACCACGGACGAACACATGATCGCCGCCGCCAAGCGCTTGCTCGGACAAGGTCCGAAGGCGATTCTATTGAAAGGCGGTCACAGATCTGGGGATACTATCAGCGATTTCCTAGTCACCGACGCGGACCTCCAAGTATTTCAACATCCTCGCATCGAAACGCCGCACTTGCGCGGCACGGGATGCACGCTGGCCTCTGCGATCGCCACCGGCTTGGCCCAAGGCATGACGATCAATGCAGCGGCCGCTCGTGCCACGGAGTACGTATTACGGGCG
>JBIMKD010000356.1:0-9959 GCA_043673815.1 Chromatiales bacterium | reverse complement strand
GCTGACCAGTCAGGCAGGATTCGATCCATCTCGTGCCACCGCCGGGGAAATCGAGCAAGTCCAAGACACCCAGGCGGACAGCGTCCCGACGAAACTCGAGCTCGGGGCGCTTGAACGCATGGAAAAACCGCGGCATTAAAGGAACGGGGCGTCGGATCATCGATATCAGCTTTCCGGAAATCGAGAAATTCGACCGCCTGCCCGAGGTGCGGGCGCAGGGCCCGATTAAAGTGGGCCCCTCAGTCAAGACAATATCAAGCCAAGTTCAAGAGGGTGTCCGATCATAGGTGACGGCGACCACCAGGACGTGCCCCGAGCCTCTCGTTGATGAAGTCGGCGGTCCATGTCAGAGTCCGTCCCGGTCGCTTAGATGGGCCGTCGCCTGGCCGACCGTCTGACCGGTCAATCTCAACGCGATCAGCGGGAACAGCAGCATGGTGAGCATCGCGCCGCCGACGAGCGGCGCGGCCTCCGAGGATTTCATGAGTCCGCTTGCCGTGCCGATTTCCGCCGATGCGCCGCGTCGCCTCGGCGATGAGCGGCGCGGCGACCGCAATCGTGAACACGACGAGCAGAGATGGGATATGGAGGTGCATTGCCTGGCCCTGTCCTATTGGGACGTCGGTCGTGGAATCCGGGCATCGAGTCCAGCGCTTGCGCGCCGTTGCCGAGCAGGTCTCCGCCGCCGGATATTGCTACCCGAGCCTCCGGCACCTTGAACCGCTGGCGTGCCATAGTTTGTGCGTAAGCCACTCCCAACCATCAAATTCTATCCCGAGCCCGACCGCATGCGGACGGGCCGTTCCGTCGGTACCGAAACAGCATCGCGCTCGACCAACCGTCGCCGGCGCCAACGCAGATAGAGAATCGTCACGGGGCCAGCGGTGCGATGATGTAGACTGCGATCAGCACCAGCGTGCGCGGGCCCGGAAACGCGCCGAATTCGCCCCGCACGCCGATCATCGCGAGCGCGCTCCAGCGCTGGTCGAATCGAATCCGGAGATGTGCAATCCGGTGAACTCGAGCAGGTCCTTGTGGCGCACGTTTTCGAAGATGAATTGCGCTCCGTGGATGAAACCCGCGCGTTCCAACTGCCCCAGGGTGAACTGCGCCGCGACCTTGTAGGCCTCAAGCTCCGAATCCTCGAATGGAAGCCCCAGCTCCAGCGCGACGCCGTCGGCGACGGCGTACTCGCCTTCTGGAGCCCATTCGGTATGGCGCGAATCGCGACGATTGACGGGAAACCGGGCCAGCGTGTTGAACTCGAGTTCGCCGCTGCGCGCGCCTAGTCCGCGTACGAGGTCGAAGATCATCGGCTCCGGAATGTGTACGAACGCGTGAGCTGCCTCGTCCGTAGCGATGTCGCCGAGACCGCTGAGAGTGGGCGCGTGGGTGACAATCGGCATGGTGATGCGTGCGATGTGTGGCGCTGCTCGCCGAGCTTAAACGGGATGATCGGCTGCAGCACCACGGCGCCGAGATCTGCATCGGAGACCCCGTGGAAGCTGCTCGTGTAATCGTAGCGGATCTGGAAGGCGGTGAGCGAAGCGGTGGGATCGCGTGCCTGAGCGGCGAGCGATTTCTCGCGTTCCTCGGCAGGCGCTGCGCTGACCGAGCAACAGGCGGCGAGCAGGGCGAGACGCATATATACGGGAATCTGAATGCGCATGCCATTGTACCTTTTTGTCTGCATCGCGCCTCCGCTCACGTCAGTACCGCGATCGGAGGCGCCTGCGTTCCTCCTCCAGGCGGTAGCGCTCTTTCTCGAGCCGTTGGCGCTCGTAATCGACGTCCCGCTGCTGGTAGTAATAGGCATCATCCTCACGGCGCCGCTACTCCGCCGCCGCGCCGGCGATCGCGCCCACGATGGCCCCGGCCGCCGCACCCCTCCCTCCGCCGATCAATCCGCCGAACAGTGCTCCGCCGAGCGCGCTCCGGAACAGCCCGGCCTGTGCGGGTTGGGCAGTTCATTGCAATGACTATGATCCCAATAGGTAGCTTTTACCCTTAAATCGCTCCCTTCCCTTATCCTCAGACTCATGTTCACGGGAAGTAGATGCGTAGTCCGAATTCCAATAGCAGTGCGTTGTTTTCGATGGTTACAGTGCGTTCGCCTAAGCTAGCATCGCTAGCGAAGGGGACGGTATATCTCGCCTCCAGGTTGAGGGCAACATTCTCGGCCAAGAAACAATCGACCCCCGCCCCAAAAGAGCCCACCGGACCATTTGATGTCGTCTTGTCAATAGGAAAGGTTGTCTCTGGGTGGCCAGGGTTGTTGACATTGGTCCAGCCCAAACCGGCACCTGCGATGGCATAGGGGACAAAGCGGTCGTCCAGGAGAGGATAGCGCCATCGCAGCTGGATAAGAACATTCCATAAGGCATATTCCGCGACCTCGCCAAAGCCGGCCGCGCCCAGGTTGGTCTCGTACTGCTCGCCCGTCAGTTCTATGCCCCAATGTTTGCTGAGATTAACGCCGACCGCACCGCTCCAGTCCAGAACCGTGTTATCCAGAATTTCAAGCGCCGCGGGCGAGCCGGTATTGGTAAAGAAGGCGCCGCCGGTGCGCAGGACCACGTAAGCGCGCCACCGATCGCTGTCAGCCGCGCGGGGTACTTGCTCGGTTGCCCCGCCGAGGCCGTCGAAGAACAACCGTATACCAGCGGACACGAGCGTATTGTCAAGGTCGAGGTCTTTATTCTGGCCGGAAACGACGACGTCGTTCTCAAATCCAACTATGTGCTTTAGTTCAACGCCAAGCGCCAGGTTGCGCGCGACAAAGTACTCCAAACCCATGCCCACAGCGCCTATTAACGAGGTTTCTAGAGCCCCTCCGAACGGAAAAGCAAATTCCCTTTCGCGGTCGTTGAATTCACCGATACCGAGGCCCGCGCCTGCTACGAGATAGGGAACAAGCCTGTCGTCGAGCAGGGGATAACGAACCCGTACCTGTCCGAGGACGTGCCATATCGCGTATTCCCCTATTCTTTCGCTAGCGGATCCGTTCAGGCCTAAGGCATTCACGGCGGTCTCAATATAATCAACGTCAAGTTCTATGCCCCAGTATCTATTCAAGTTCGCACCGAAGGCAAAATGCTGAAACGGGTACTGAGAGGGATTTTCAAGCTCGATCCCTGGCACGGAATCCGGGTTAGAGAAATGGCCACCACCCAAGCGCAATGCAAAGTACGGTCGAACCTTATCGGAATCGGCGGCGTGAGAGCTGCCGCTGGCCAAGACAGAGACGTAAATTAAGACCGCCAGTGAGAAAAACTTACGGTAAAGGGGGCAGGACAGGGCAGGACACCTTTGGGAACAGGACAATCGGGAGGAGGGCACGGGTAGCGAATATAGGCCCATTCATTGTTTCACCTTGCTTTCGACGACTGCGAGGTAACGAAGGTTACTCTGGTTTGGTGGTCGTGCCAATGGCATCTTCCGTGTCGGTTGTTTTTTTGCTGGCCGGATCGGCGAGGTGTATCATTTTGCCCGTTCTATTTCTCCCGGGCGCATGGTCTTATCGAACCATGGCTCGAGGGGGCCGTCTTCATCCGGCGAAGCGTCAGCGGTTGCCGCTGCCTTGCTGGAGCGACTCCACCACCTTGTCGATGCCGAAGCTCCCGCCTTTCTGGCGCGGAGGGAATTCCTTGAACGTCGCGAGGAACTGGCCGACGTACTGCTGCGCCGGCACCAATACGAACAAGCGCTCGGCGCGGTAGCGTTCGTAGTCCATGCCCTCCTCGTCGGCCGTCTCGAAGGGGTCGGACCGCAGATTGAAAAGTTTGGGCATGCGCAGGGTCACGAGCGGATCCTCCCAAACATCGATGCCGTGTGCGCACTGCTCCGCGAAGACGATCTTGTACTGGTTGTAGCGTAGCGCCGCAAATGAGCCGTCGTCCACTTGGACCAGGCCACAAACCGCCGCGTGACCTCATCGCGGGTCGGTTCTGGCTTGGGTAGACAGACAAAGGGCTCAATACCCGGCCCAAGCAGGGAACTATAGTAGTGATAGGCGCCTTCGATGAACCCCTCGCAGAAGTTGATTCCGGCCGTATACAGAGGATCGGACGATTGTGTTGAGCAGACAGCGCTTAGATCCTGCGCGTTGCTTATCAGCAACTCTTCAGGCGTCGTGGCCCACGCAGCAGGGTGGGCGATGCTAAGTGCCATCGTGAGGCCCAGAACCGTCTTGTTCACTTTCATTGACTTGTTCCTCCGCAAGGTGGTGCTCAGGCACTGTCTCGTCCGGCAAGGATGCTAGCGGGTGTAACGCGGCGGCGCTATTAGACTTTGGTCCAATGCAGCAATGCAGCAATGCAGCAATGAATAGCTGCGCGGCGGGGAAAGCGACGCAGGTCCCCGATACCCAGGCGGACAGCGTCCCGACGAAACTCGAGCTCGGGGCGCTTGAACGCATGGAAAAGCCGCGGCATTAGGTGTAGGTTAAAGAGATTGGGCGCTTCTGAGGGGCACATGCCGCAAAAGCTCTATATAAAAACCTTTGGCTGTCAGATGAATGAATACGATTCCTCCAGGATCGTCGCTGCCTTGGAGAAATCGCACGGGTTGTCCAAGACCCAGGACCCGGCGGAGGCCGATGTTCTCATCGTCAATACCTGCTCCGTGCGAGAGAAGGCGCAGGAAAAGCTATTCTCGCAGCTAGGGCTCTGGCGCCAGTGGAAAAAGGTCCGGCCCGGGCTCGTCATCGGCGTGGGCGGCTGCGTGGCCAGCCAGGAAGGAGCGGCAATTTGGGAGCGCGCCCCCGATGTCGACGTGATTTTTGGACCTCAGACCCTCCACCGGTTGCCGGCGATGTTGAACGCCGCGGCAGGCACAGGGCGCCGGATTATCGATATCAGCTTTCCGGAAATCGAGAAATTTGACCGGCTGCCCGAGTTGCGGGCGCAGGGCCCGACCGCATTCGTTTCCGTTATGGAGGGTTGCAGCAAGTATTGTTCGTTTTGTGTCGTGCCGTATACACGCGGGGAGGAGTTCAGCCGGCCTTTCGACGATGTGATCACCGAGATCGCCGGGCTCGGCGAGCAAGGCGTGCGCGAGGTGACGCTCCTCGGGCAGAACGTCAATGCTTACCGCGGAGCGATGCACGATGGCAGGATTGCCGATCTCGCCGTATTGCTGCATTATGTGGCCGACATCGATGGCATCGAACGCATCCGCTTTACGACCTCCCATCCGCTGGAATGTTCCGATCGCTTGATCGCGGCCTACGCGGACATTCCGCAACTCGCGGATCACTTGCATCTGCCGGTGCAGAGCGGATCGGACCGCGTCCTCGCACTGATGAAGCGCGGTTACACCGCGCTCGAATACCGTGCCAAGATCCGCAAGCTGCGCGAGGTCCGGCCGGGCATCAGCGTGTCCTCGGATTTTATCGTCGGTTTTCCGGGCGAGACCGAGGAGGATTTCGAGAAAACCCTAACGCTCGTCGACACCGTAGGATTTGATCAATCGTTTAGCTTTATCTATAGCAAGCGCCCGGGCACGCCCGCCGCGAGTCTCCCCGATGAGGTTCCGGAGGAGATAAAAAAGGAGCGGCTACGGATCCTGCAAACGCGCATCGACGAAAACGCCCGAAACATCAGTGTGTCCATGGTGGGCAAGGTGGAACGCATCTTGGTGGAAGGCCCGTCGCGCAAGAACCCAGAGGAACTCTGCGGCCGAACCGGCAACAACCGGCTGGTCAACCTGGCCGCGCGTCCGCGCCTCGCCGGCCATTTTACCGAGGTGCGGATCACCGAGGCCCTGGCGCATTCGTTGCGCGGCGAGCTCATCGGGTGCGCGAACGAGTCTACTGATCGCCCAGTGCTCGCTTGAGTACGACCAAGAAGCTGCCGCCCGCACTTGCGAGCGACATTGTTTTAGCGCCGCTCGATAACCAGCGTTTGGCCAATCTATGCGGTCAGTTCGATGAGCACCTGCGGCTGCTAGAACGCCGCTTGGGGGTCGAGATCAACAACCGCGGTAATGCCTTCCGGGTGATCGGCCTGCCGCGCTCGGTGGCCGCGGCCGGCCGTATCATCGAACAGTTGTATGCGGCGACCGTTGAGGAGATGCTCTGTCCGGAGCGCATCCATCTGCATCTGCAGGAAGCCGGCATCGAAGAGATTTTGGAGGAGGCTGAGCACGACGATCACCTTATCCAAACGCCGCGCTGCGTCGTGAAAGCCCGTGGCGCGAACCAGCGCCGTTATGTCGATAACATTCGCCAGTGCGACATTAATTTTGGCATCGGCCCCGCGGGAACCGGTAAGACTTACCTGGCCGTTGCCTGCGCGGTCGAGTCCTTGGAACGCGAAGCGGTGCGGCGCGTGGTATTAACCCGGCCCGCGGTGGAGGCGGGCGAGCGCTTAGGGTTCCTGCCCGGGGACATCGTCCAGAAGGTGGACCCCTATTTGCGGCCCTTGTACGATGCTCTCTACGAGATGCTGGGGTTCGACAAAGTCTCGAAATATATCGAGCGTCACATCATCGAAGTCGCGCCGCTTGCTTTCATGCGCGGGAGGACCTTGAATGACTCCGTGATCATACTGGACGAAGCGCAAAACGCCACCTCGGAACAGATGAAAATGTTTCTCACGCGCATCGGGTTTGGGTCGACCGCGGTCGTCAATGGCGATATCACGCAAGTAGATCTCCCGGCGGGCCGGCTGTCGGGATTGCGGCATGTCATCGACGTGCTACGGCAGACGCGGGGCGTGAGCTTTACTTTTTTCCAAGCCAAGGATGTGGTAAGACATCCGCTCGTGGCGCGGGTGGTCGAAGCCTACGAAACCTACGAAGCCGGAAGCCGGAGCGCGGCCGAGCCCTGTTGATGACGATCCGATTAGCGCTGCAGTATGCCTGCGGATCCGCGGACCTGCCCACGCGCCGGGCCGTAAACAAGTGGATACGCGCGGCCCTGGCCCGCCGGTGCGCGAGCGCCGAGGTCACGGTGCGCATTGTCGGCGAAGCGGAGGGCGCGGATTTGAATCGGCGTTGGCGCAAGCGGCGCGGCGCGACCAATGTACTATCTTTCCCGAGCGAGAGTCACGCAGTCCCCGCGTTCCTGGGTGATATCGTGATCTGCGCCCCCGTGGTCGCGCGCGAAGCCCATGAGCAATTAAAATCTCCCGAGGCTCATTGGGCACATCTCATCGTTCACGGCGTTTTGCATCTGCTTGGATACGACCATAAAACGCAGCGTGATGCCGAAGCGATGGAAAAGCTAGAACAGGGCGTTCTCAAGAGACTCGGGTATCCGAATCCTTACAACGATGCGCCCGGTGCATGAACGAAGACCCTCCTAGTAAAACACGAAAGAATTCGTGGCTTGGAAGGACTAGGGAATTTCTGCGCCTGTATCCGCGGGACACGCAAGAGATCACGGACTTACTGCGTGAGCTCGAGCAACGCAATCTGATCTATCCCGAGGTCTTGGCGATGATCGAGGGCGCGCTGCTGGTCTCCGAGATGCAGGTAAGAGACATCATGTTACCGCGCGCGCAGATGGTCGTGGTCCCGGCGGACGCGGGGGTGAAGGAGTTTCTGCCGCGGGTGATCCGTTCCGGGCACTCGCGGTTTCCGGTGGTCGATGACAAACGCGATGAGGTGCCCGGGATCTTGCTCGCGAAAGACTTGCTTGCTTACCTGGCGCAGACAGAGTCCACCCCCTTCGACCTTTGGGATGTGTTACGTCCGGCGGTGTTCGTACCGGAAAGCAAGCGCTTGAACGTGCTACTGCGGGAATTTCGCAGTAGCCGTAATCATATGGCCATCGTGGTCGATGAGTACGGACGGGTGTCGGGGCTGGTAACCATCGAGGATGTCATCGAACAGATCGTGGGTGACATCAGCGACGAGCACGACGTCGGCGAGGAAGGCTATATCAGGAAGCACCGTGATGATCGCTACACCGTTCGGGCGCGCACGCCAATTCACGAATTCAACGCTTATTTTCAAACCGACTTTGCGGACGAGGAATTCGACACCATCGGCGGCGTCATCCTCAAGGCCTTGGGTCATATGCCGGCGCGTGGTGAGGCGATCGAGTACGGGGGCTGGAAATTTACCATACTGCGCGCCGATCCACGCCGCATCCATTTGATGCGTGTCGGCCGGGCACCGGAATGGGCCGGCGAGCAGCCGAAGGCTGTAGTTGGCTAAGGTTTGGAGCAAAATGCGTGATCGCCGGGCCGTGGCGCTCGCCGCAGAGTGGCGGGAAGGTTTGGCGAATAAAGGCCTGCTTAGTCTTGCCGGGGATTTAGCGAGTCTCGCCGCGGGCGCGATTCTGCCATTGGCATTCGCGCCTTTCGAGCTGGCGCCGCTCGCCGTGCTGTCACTCGCGGCTCTTTTCTATCTCTGGGACGAGATCTCGCCGCGGCGGGCGTTTTTGCGCGGCTGGCTTTATGGCCTCGGAATGCTTGGGACGGGTGTTTCTTGGGTGCAAATCAGCATCCATCAATTCGGGATGCCTGTCTTGGCCTTTTCGGTCACCGTGACCGTCGGGTTTATCGCCTTTGTCGCCCTTTATCCCGGGTTGATCGGAGCGCTTGCCAACCGTTGGTTTCGCGTGTCCGCAGCAGTGCGTTTTCTGGTCGTGCTCCCGGCTCTCTGGACGCTCATGGAATGGTTCAAGGGGTGGGTTTTGACCGGTTTCCCGTGGCTGAATGTTGGTTATAGCCAGGTGGATACTCCGCTCGCCGGCCTCGCCCCGGTGTTCGGTGTATACGGAGTAAGTTTCGCGGTGGCGCTAAGTGCCGGGCTCCTCTGCGCGATGCTCCGGAGTCCCTCGCGCTTAGGCTACGCTGTGTTGCTATCGGTCCTCTGGATAGCCGCACTTGTGTTAGGCCGGGTGACATGGACCGAAGCACAGGCGACTCAATCGCTCTCGGTGGCGCTCATTCAGGGCAACGTTGCGCAGGCGATGAAATGGTTGCCCGCCGAAAGGCAGGCAACCATCGATCGCTACCTCGGTCTGACGGCGTCCTCTTGGGGGAAGGTCGATGTTGTCGTGTGGCCGGAGACCGCCATACCGGAGTTTTATACAGAGACTACGCCGTATGTTCGCGTACTTACCGAACAAGCACGGCAAACGGGGACCGAGATCCTCCTCGGCGTGCCCTATCGAGACCCTGACGGAAAGCGGTATTACAACGCGGTCGCTACTATCGGGCGCCACGCGGGGATCTATCGAAAGCGCCACTTGGTACCCTTCGGCGAGTACTTGCCGTTCCCGGCGGGACTCGGGAAACTCCTCGATTTCTTGGATATCCCCATGTCGAGCTTCAGCGCCGGTAGCCGGGGCCAAGCACCGCTTGTGGTCGCCGATGTTCCGGTCGGCGTTTCCATTTGCTACGAAGATGCATTCGGCGAAGAAGTCATCGAACAGCTTCCGGTGGCCCGGCTTTTGGTTAATGTCAGCAACGATGCCTGGTTCGGAGACTCAATTGCGCCCCACCAGCATTTGGAAATGGCGCGCATGCGTGCTCTGGAGGCCGGCCGGGTTCTCTTGCGGGCCACCAACAATGGGATTTCCGCCGTTGTCGATCACCGGGGAAAGGTGGTGGCTCAGGCGCCACAGTTTCGGCCTTATACACTCAGGGCACGGGTTCGCGCACGCACGGGCGCGACACCTTACGTCATGTTCGGAAACGGCCCGATGGTTGTCCTCGCCGCAGGTTTGCTTGCCGCGGCTCTCGTCTTTTGCCGCGTGCGTAGTTAGCGGTGCCCCTTGCAGTGATGAGGACCTTGAACCGCTACATCGCGAGGATCGTAATGGGCTCGATCGCGAGTGTGTTGGCGGTCCTGGTCGCGGTATTTTCTTTCTTCGAGTTTATCGATGAGTTGGATCAAGTGGGCCATGGCGGGTATGGGATCGTTGCCATCGTTGAGTTTGTAGTTTTCAGCATCCCGCGCCTGACCTACGAGTTGTTCCCAATCGCCGCCTTGATCGGCACTTT
>JBIMKD010000355.1:0-9541 GCA_043673815.1 Chromatiales bacterium | reverse complement strand
CGACGCCTCGACCTTCGAGATCTGGGGAGCGCTGTTAAATGGCGCCAGGCTGGTCATAATGCCCTCACAGAGGGCGGCGCTCGAAGACCTGGCCGACACGCTCATCCGGGAGCGGATCACGACCCTATGGTTGACTGCTAGTCTGTTTCACCTCATGGTGGATCAGCATCTAGACGCTTTGATGCAACTGCGGCAACTTTTGGCAGGCGGCGATGTGTTGTCGGTGGCACACGTCAAGAAGTTTTTGGCGGCCGCTCCCGCGTGCCGGCTCATCAACGGCTACGGCCCGACCGAGAACACGACCTTCACCTGCTGCTATTCGATCCCTCACGATGCGAATATCGTCGCGTCCGTTCCGATCGGCCGTCCGATCGCCAACACCCACGTCTTTATCGTCGACCCGCATCTAAACCCCGTTCCCATCGGCATCCCCGGCGAGCTTCATATCGGCGGTGTTGGACTGGCGCGCGGCTACCTCGATCGTCCCGAGCTGACGAAAGAGAAGTTCATCCCCAATCCATTTAGTGAAGACCCGGACTCAAGACTGTACAAGACTGGCGATCTCGCGCGCTATCTTGCCGACGGCAATATCGAGTTCCTCGGACGCATCGACACCCAGGTCAAGATCCGCGGCTTCAGGATCGAGCTGGGCGAGATCGAAGCAGCGCTCAACCGGCATCCCGCTGTCAAAGCCTGCGCGGTCATTGCTAGAGAAGACACGCCCGGGGACAAGAGGCTGGTCGCCTATGTGGTTGTCGCCGAAGAAAGCGCGCCAGCCAACGCCATGCTTAGGGACTACCTGAAACAAAGTCTGCCGGACTACATGTTGCCGTCAGCGTTTGTCGTACTCGACCAGCTGCCTTTGACTCCGAACGGCAAGCTCGATCGCAAAGCACTGCCGGCGCCCGAGTACCGATCGGAAGAGTCCTTTGTCGCCCCGCGCACACCGACCGAAGACAAGCTCGCTGCGATCTGGGGCCAAGTGCTAAAGCTCGATCGAGTCGGCATCCACGACAATTTCTTCGAGCTGGGCGGCGATTCCATTCTCAGTATTCGTATCATTGCGCTGGCCCATCAGGCGGGACTCAAGCTTACGCCCAGGCAGCTTTTTCAACACCAGACCATCGCCGAGTTAGCGACGGCGGCAGAAATTGTTCCTATCGGCCGTAGCGAGCAGGGACCTGTGACCGGGCCGGTACCACTCACCCCGATCCAGCAGTGGTTCTTCGAAAGCGACGAGCCCGATCTCCATCATTTCAACATGGCGATGGTGCTGGAGTTGCGGGAAGCGGTTGATTCCGGCCGGTTGCAAACAGCGCTGCGGCATTTGCTGGAGCACCACGACGCGCTGCGGCTGCGCTTCATATATCGCGACGGCGCCTGGCATCAGCGCATCGCCGATGTCGGCGAGCCGGCACCTTTCTCCCGTTGCGATCTAGCGGCGCTGCCTGCAGCCGAGCAAGCAGCGGTGTTCGATCGGATAGCCGAGCAAACGCAGGCGAGCTTGAACTTGACAGACGGACCGCTGCTGCGGATCGTCTTGTTCGACTTCGGGACCGCGCGCCGAGCACGTCTACTCATCATCGTCCATCATCTGGCGATAGACGGCGTCTCCTGGCGGATTCTGCTCGACGATCTGGACAGCGCCTACCGGCAACTCAGCCGCGCTGACGCGGTTACGCTTCCCGCCAAAACGACCTCGTTCAAAGACTGGGCGCATCGATTGACCGAGCACGCGCAATCGGCTGCCGTTCGCCGGGAGCTTGACTATTGGCTTGCCGGGTCCGGACAGCAGCTCAGCCGCCTGCCGCTGGATTTCCCGGCTGGCGTCAGCACGCAAGCCTCAGCGCGTGTGTCAGTGGCGCTCAGCATCGAGGAAACCCAGGCCTTGCTTACGGAAGTTCCCGCCGCCTATCACACCCAGATCAACGATGTGTTATTGGCCGCCCTGGCGCAAGGCTTCGCCGAATGGACGGGTAGCCACGCGCTCCTGATTGATCTGGAAGGACACGGCCGGGAGGAACTCGCCGAAGACCTGGACCCGTCACGCACCGTGGGCTGGTTTACCACGCAATTCCCGGTGCATTTAGCCCTTCAAAGAGCGAGCGCCGCGGATAATTTAAAATCGATCAAGGAGCAACTCCGCCAGATCCCGAACCGTGGCATCGGTTTTGGTCTGCTGCGCTACCTGGGCGCGGACAAGAGAATAGTCGGGCAGTTGGAGAAACTTCCCCACGCTGAGGTCAGCTTCAACTATCTCGGCCAATTCGATCAGGCGCTGCCCGAGTCGTCGCCGTTTCAGCTGGTCTGGGAGTCGAGCGGGCCGACCAGCAGCCCCCGCCGACGCCGCAGCCATCTGCTCAGCGTCAATGGGTTGATCGCCGAGGGCCGTCTGCAACTGACTTGGACCTACAGCGAGAACCTGCATCGTCGCGCGACGATAGCGAAACTGTCGCAAGGCTTCAAGCGCGCACTGCGCGCGCTCATCGCCCATTGCCGGTCTCCTGAAGCGGGCGGCTACACGCCTTCGGACTTTCCATTAGCCGGACTCGATCAGAGAACACTGGATCGACTGGTCGCGGAAGACCGCGACCTCGAGGATATCTACCCGCTGTCACCGATGCAGGAAGGCATGCTGTTCCACACACTGTATGCGCCTGCCTCGTCGATGTACTTGAACCAGTCCATTGACACCATCGAAGGCGAGCTTAACGTCGCGGCTTATGAAGAAGCCTGGCGAGCGGTGGTTAAGCGCCATCCGGTATTGCGCAGCGCATTCATCTGGAAGAACCTCGAACGGCCGCTGCAGGTGGTGCGAGCCAATGTAACAGTGGCGCTTGCGCAGCAGGACTGGCGCGAGCTATCGCCGCTTGAGCAAGAGGAGCAACTGGCGCTTTTCATCGAGACCGATCAAAAGCGCGGCGTTGAGCTTGGCACGGCTCCCCTGCTGCGTCTTGCGCTGATTCGGGTGGCTGACCACAGGTATCACTTCATCTGGAGCTGTCACCATCTGTTACAGGACCGCTGGTCGCTCGCCACCGTGTTTGACGAAGTCTACGCGCACTACGCGGCACGCCGCCAGGGGCAGCAGCCGGCCTTTGCGCCGGGCGGTCGCTATCGCGACTACATCGCCTGGATCGAGGCGCAGGATAAGTCACAGGCCGAGACCTTCTGGCGCAACAGCCTGGCCGGCTTCAAGGCGCCCACGCCACTTACCGTGGAGCGATCCGGCGCTCGTGACCACGACTATATCAAACTGCAGCTCGAGCTTGCGCCGCGATTAATGACTGCGCTTTCGTCTTTTGCAAGGCGCCATCAGTTAACCCTCAATACCTTGGCGCAGGGCGCCTGGGCGCTGTTGCTTAGCCGTTATAGCGCTGCGGACGACGTCGTGTTTGGGGTCACCTCATCCGGCCGCCCGGGCTCCCTTGCCGGGGTGGAATCCATGGTGGGGCCGTTTATCAACACCTTGCCGGCGCGGGTCTCCGTGCCGCCTGGGGCTGCTCTGCTACCCTGGCTCAAACAGTTACAGGCCCGGCAGATCGAGGTGCGCCAGTATGAGTACTGTTCACTCGTTGAGATTCAGGGTTGGAGTGAAGTCCCCAGAGGCGTGCCGCTGTTTGAGACCATTCTGGTGTTCGAGAACATTCCACTGGAAAGCACTGAGCTGGCGCGCACTGGTTTAACGATTCGCAAGGGACACTCGGTGACTGAGCGAACCGGCTATGCGCTGGTCATCGCCGTCATCCCAGGTTCGGAAACACGGGGCCCAACAGTCGCCGTGACCTACAACACCGACCTATTCGACTTCGCGACCATCACCCGTCTGGTCGGTCACTACGAGACGCTACTGGAAAGCATAGTCGCCGATCCCGAGCAACGCCTGTCGGCCTTGTCGATGGTGACCGCAGCCGAGCGTCATCAGCTTTTGGTCGAATGGAACAACACCGCCGCAGATTACCCGAAGCATCGCTGCATCCATCAGCTGTTCGTAGCGCAGGCCGATGCAACCCCGGATGCCGTTGCGGTGGTGTTCGAGGACCAGCAACTGAGCTACGCGCAACTCAATAGGAAGGCCAACCGCCTTGCCCACCATCTGATCGCTCTCGGCGTCGGCCCCGATGTACTGGCCGCCGTCTGCGTCGAGCGCTCGCTCGCGATGGTGGTGGCTCTGCTCGGGATTCTCAAAGCCGGCGGCGCTTATGTGCCGCTCGATCCGGCTTATCCCAAAGAGCGTCTTGCCTTCATGCTCGCAGACAGCAAAGCGCCGGTTCTCATAATCCAGAGAAATAATCTCAAAGACACGCTGCTGCCTGAGCATGATGCGCATTGCGTATTCATCGATCAAGCCGAAGCGTTCGATCGATACCCGATCACGAATCCCGAGACCAACGTCGCCCCCGATCATCTCGCCTATGTCATCTACACCTCGGGTTCGACCGGTAAGCCGAAGGGCGTACTGATAGCGCATCGTGGCCTGTGTAATGTGGCTGAGGCGCAGTTGAAGATATTCGATGCGCAAGCGCACCACCGCATCTTGCAGTTTGCTTCATTGAGCTTCGATGCCGCAATCTTTGAGATAGCAATGGCGTGGCGTTCCGGCGCAGCGCTCTACCTGACAGCGCCGGATGCCGTGCTCGCAGGCTCTGCTCTGATCGAACAATTTCGCGCTCAAGCTATCACCCATGCGACCCTTCCGCCTTCGGTATTAGCGGTGTTGTCGGCGGAGGCCCTGCCGGCATTGCAGATTGTCGTTTGCGCCGGAGAAGCATGTTCCGCCGACATCGTCGCGCGTTGGGCGCCAGGCCGCCGGTTCTTCAACGCCTACGGGCCGACCGAAGCGACCATCTGGTCTACAGTCGCCGAATGTCACGATGACGGCCGAAAGCCGTTAATCGGCCGCCCGATCGCCAATACCCAGCTGTACATCCTCGACCCTCATTTGAATCCCGTTCCCATCGGTGTTCCCGGTGAGTTGTGTATCGGCGGCGCGGGTCTCGCCCGGGGGTACTTGAATCGTCCCGAGCTCACTGCAGAGAATTTCATCGCCAATCCCTTCGGAGCAGGGCGCCTGTACAAGACCGGCGATCTCGCCCGTTATCTTCCCGACGGCAACATCGAGTTTCTGGGACGCCTGGACACCCAGGTCAAGGTGAGAGGCTTTCGGATCGAATTGGGCGAGATCGAAACGGTGCTGAACCAGCACCCTGGTGTCAAAGCCTGCGCCGTGCTGGCGCGGGAAGATGCGCCGGGCGACAAAAGACTGGTCGCCTACGTGGTCAGCCACAAGGCTCCGGTGCCAGGCAAGCTGCGCGAGTTCCTGCGCGAGAAACTCCCCGAATACATGCTGCCTACAAGCTTTATCACGCTCGATCACTTGCCCCTAACCCCCAACGGCAAGCTCGATCGCAAGGCTTTACCCGCCCCCGAGGATTCCCGCCGCCCTGACCTTGACGCCCTCTACGTCGCGCCGCGAACACCCACCGAAGAGACACTCGCCGCGATCTGGGCCGAGGTTCTGAAGCTCGACCAAGTGGGCATCCACGACAACTTCTTTGATCTGGGCGGACATTCGTTGCTCGCGGTCCAGTTGATTTCTCGCGTGCGCGAGCAACTTGATGTCGACCTGCCGTTGCGTGCGATATTCGAGGCGCCGACGGTCGCGGCGCTAAGCGCAGTAGTTGCAAAGACGGAAAAGGTCGAACGTGGACTGGCGCCTATCCCGCGCCGAGCCTCGACCGGCAGCGCGCCCTTGTCTTTCGCGCAACAGCGCCTGTGGTTTCTCGACCAGCTCGAGCCGACGAGCACCGCATACCACATGCCGGTAATGCTGCGTCTGAGAGGTGTATTGAATGTTTTGGCGCTCAAAGCAAGCTTGTCCGAAATCGTTCGCCGCCATGAAGTCCTGCGAACGACGTTCGCGACGGCCGGCAATGAGCCGGTTCAGGTGATCCATCCGCCACAGGAATTGGACCTGCCGGTGATCGATCTTGCGCATCTCGCGTCCCACGCGCGCGAGGCAGAAGCTATGCACCTCGCATCCGACGAGGCGGAGCGTCCGTTCTCTTTGTCTTCCGGCCCGCTGTTTCGCGCGCGCCTCCTTAAGCTCGATGACCATCAGCACCTGCTGGTGCTTGCCGTGCATCACATTGTTTCAGATGGCTGGTCAATGGGTATCCTCTCGCGCGAGTTGTCGGCGCTCTACCGCGCTCATGTCGATGCCAGGCCATCGCCGCTTGGCGACATCCCGATCCAGTATGCCGATTACGCGGTGTGGCAGCGGCGCTGGTTCGAAGAGGGAGAGTCGCAGCGACAACTGTCGTACTGGAAAAAACAGTTGGACCGCGCGCCCGCCGTGTCGGAGTTGGTAACGGATTACCCAAGGCCTGCGGTGCAGAGTTATCGCGGCGCGAATCAGTCGCTGACGCTCTCGATAGAGCTGACCGCAGATCTCAAGCGATTGAGCCGTCGCGAAAACCTCACCCTATTCATGACCTTGCTGGCGGCGTTCAAGACCTTGCTCTATCGCTATTCAGGGCAGCAAGACCTTCTGATCGGCACCCACATTGCCGGCCGCCACCGGCACGAGACCGAAAGCTTGATCGGGTTCTTCATCGGCACGCTGGCGCTGCGCACTGACCTATCGGGAAATCCGAGTTTCCGGCAATTGCTGATCCGCGTCCGCGAAACCGCGCTGGGCGCCTATGCGCATCAGGATGTACCGTTCGAGAGACTGGTCGAAGAGCTACGGCCCGAACGCAGCGTGAGCCATACGCCGTTCGTGCAGGTGGTCTTCAATATGCTGAACCTGCCCGATAGCGGGATCGAACTACAGGGATTGATGGCCGAGCGTGTTCCTGGCGTTGGCGTTGGCTCGAAGTTCGACCTGACGCTGTACGCGAGAGAGCAGGACGAAGGCCTCGATTTCACGGCGGTTTACGCCAAGGATCTTTTCAATGCGGCGACGATCACGCGTCTGCTGCGCCACTTCGAGACGCTGTTGCAAGGGATCGTTGCCGATCCGGATTGCCGCCTCTCGCAACTGCCAGTGCTGACCGACGCGGAAGCAGTAACACAGCGCAACCACATCCGTCCCAGGCAGGCTTTTATCGAATTCAGCGCCGAGGCGATCGAGCAGTCCATTGTTCAGCGTTTCGAGCAGCAGGTTGGAATCTGCGCGAATCATGTTGCCGTCAAAACCCGGACTCATGAATGGAGCTATGCCGAACTGAACCGCGCGGCCAACCGCGCGGCGCACGCGCTCTTACGATCGCGCGGTTCGGGCGCCGAACAGGTCGCGCTCCTGCTCGACCATGACGCGCCGATGATCGCCGCGGTGCTGGGCGTCTTGAAAAGCGGAAAGAGCTATGTGCCGCTCGATCCCGCGTATCCCAGGCAAAGACTCGCCTGCATGCTTGCGGACACGCGAGTGCTCCTGACCAACTCGGCGAACCTCGCTCTGGCGAAGAGCCTAAACCACCTTCAGCTATTCAACATCGACGCTCTCGATTCACCGGTGTCGAACGTCGAGGTTCCAGTTTCGCCGGATGCGATCGCCTACACACTTCATACCTCGGGCTCGACCGGGCAACCGAAAGGTGTCACGCAAAACCATCGCAACGTGCTGCACTTCATCCGCGCGTACACCAACAACCTGCATATCAGCGCGAACGACAGGCTCACGCTGTTCTCGGCTTACGGGTTTGATGCTGCTGTCCAGGACATCTTCGCCGCGCTGTTGAACGGCGCAGCGCTTTATCCGGTGAACCTCAAGGAAGAAAGCCTGGATGATCTCACGCAATGGCTGATCGAGAACGAGATCACGCTTTTTCATTCGACTCCCTCGACCTATCGCTATTTTGTTCGGGCGCTCTCCGGTCACGAGTCGTTTCCGGCATTGCGCTTGGTCGTACTCGGCGGAGAGGCAGTTTACAAGCACGACATCGTGGCATACCAAAAACATTTCTCTCCCGATTGCCTTTTCGTCAACGGCTTCGGGCTCACTGAATCAACGGTGAACCTCCACTATTTCGCTGACCGGCACACCAAGATCAGCCGGAATGGAGTTCCCATCGGCTATCCGGTCGAAAACACCGAGGTCTTGCTGCTCGATGAAGCGGGCGATTCGACGGAGCTGTACGGCGAGATCGGCATTCGCAGCGCGCACCTCGCCCTCGGCTACTTGAATCAGCCTGAGCTTTCGAAACAAAGGTTCCTCGCCGATCCGAATGATCCGGCCCGGCGGATCTACCGCACTGGCGACATGGCCAGGCAGCGTGCTGATGGCAGCCTCGAATTCGCCGGCCGCAAGGACCATCAAGTCAAGCTGCGCGGCTATCGGATCGAGCTGCGCGAAATCGAAGCGGCGCTGGCCGAGCACCCTGCTGTGCGCGAGTGCGCGGTCACGCTGGGGGGAGATGAAGATGACAGGCGCCTCATCGCCTATGTCGTTTCCCACCATGACGCAGGCGAGCTGCGAGCTTTCCTCAAAGCCCGGCTGCCCGATTACATGATTCCTTCCACTTTCGTTGCGCTCGATCGCTTGCCGATGACCTCGAGCGGCAAGATCAGTTACCGGGAGCTTCCGATTCCCGATGACGCGCACGCCAGTGTCGGCTTAGCATTCGTCGCGCCACGTACGCCGAACGAGCGGACCCTGGCCGGCATCTTCGCTGCGGTATTGAAGCTCGAGAAAGTCGGCATCCACGACAACTTCTTTGATCTCGGCGGTCATTCGCTGCTCGCGACTCAAGTGATTTCGCGCGTGAGAAAAGCCTTCAACCTCGACATTCCACTGCGCGCTATGTTCGAGTCGCCTACCGTGGCAGGTATGTCGGCGTTAATCTTGCGGAAGCAGGCCGAAGCGCTCAGTGACGATGAGCTAGCGCAGCTTCTTACCGAGGCGCAACGCTAAGGAGCGCAGCCTGTGAGCGCTTCAATCGCACCCTACAGGAGGAGTTTCTCGATTACCACGAAGAACTCCTGTTCACCGATCCCAAGACTTTGAACAACAAACTGTTCGCCTGGCTTCTGTGGGACAACACCGAACGCCCTCATCGTGCCCTCGGACTGAACACCCCCGGATCGGTTGTGGCATCATGCCTTCCACATACACAGTGCAGAATGTATTGGCCGAATACAGAAATTGGCAATCAGTGGAGAAGTTGGTTATGCTTCCCGACGACAAAGATCAGGGCGCTATCCACGGTATCATCTACCGGATGAAACAAAATCGTCTCGACGATGCGATCGTCGAGGGGCTTGAAGAGCTGCGCCGAAAGTATCGGGCCGACGCGTTGATCGCCGGTTGAGCTCGGTCGGCTGCGGCGGTCGGACGTGGGCAGCGCAGTCAGGGCCTAAGTGCTTGACCGCAAAGGAATGAAAGCGTCGAGATGAACGACCTTGTCAATCGCATCGCTAACCTTCCTCCGGGAGCGCGCGCGCTTTTCGAAGCGAAACTGAGGCAGAAATCGGCCGCCAAACAGTACACCATTCCCACGCTCCCGCGCAGCGGGGAGGCGCAGGCCTTTGCGCAGTCGTT
>JBIMKD010000354.1:0-9147 GCA_043673815.1 Chromatiales bacterium | reverse complement strand
GTTTTCAGTTTGGGACCAGTGTAGCCTGACGAACCTGGCGATGAACGCGGAACTGCAAGAGCTTTTAGCGTTGGCTTTGGTCGGCATCGTCGGTTTGCTTAGCGTGCGCCGTTTTCGCCGCGGGCGCCGGGCCAAGGCGGGGAGGGGGGGCGGGTGCTGCGGCGCCTCGGCAACTCCGGCCGAATACGAAATCGACATCACTGCGATCGCGAGACGCCGGCAAGCTTCCAAGACCGCCGGGCCTGCAGCGCGTTAGCTCGGCGTTTCTCCTTGGCGAAAAAATCCGCTGGCTGCGTGCGTGCGGCCGTTACTGTAATATCGCCAACAATAACTAGCGGGGGACAGTATGCGCTCGATACTCGTGATGAACCCGAAGGGAGGGTGCGGCAAGTCCACGATCGCGACGAATCTCGCCGGCTATTACGCCGAGCGGAAGAAGAACGTCGTCTTGGTGGACTATGATCCGCAGGCATCGACCTTGGACTGGCTCGCCGCGCGCCCCGACGACCGCCCTAAAATTCACGGCATCGCCGCTTGGAAGGACGCGGTGCGCGTCCCAAGGGATGCGGAGGTTACGATCGTGGACTCGCCCGCGGGGCTGCGCGATCCTCAGGTGCTGAGCGAGTTCTTGCGGCGCGCCCAATCGGTCATTATTCCCTTGTTGCCCTCTCCGATGGATATTCGCGCGGCCTCACGTTTCTTAAGCGAATTGATGGCCTTGCGCCGGGTGGTCAACCAAGAAGTAAGAATCGCAACGGTCGCCAATCGTATGCGGGACCATACGCTCGCGGCCCTGAGCCTCTCCGAATACCTCGACACCTTGCGGCTTCCCGACGGACACAAGCTACCCTGTCTGGCGGTCATGCGAGCGAGCCAAAACTACGTGCACGCGGCCGGCCGGGGGCTGAGTATCTTCGAGTTCGCGCGCTCCGCAACCTTGCAAGATCGCGAGCAGTGGGCGCCGCTGTTGCGTTGGCTCAATAGTAGCCGGAGCCAACCTTAGACGATCAACTTTCGCTCGCTATCGGTAGCGGTACCGGCGTTCCGACCTCGCGGGTCGCCATTTCCAATCCGAGGCGTCTATGCTCGGTCGCGCGGTCGGGATCTCCGATACGGTCCAGCGTTTCCGCCAGTAGCCAATACGCTTCAGGCGCCGGGTTTCGTTTGATGTATGCCTCGAGGTAATAGCAGGCCTTGCCCCATAGCTCGCTCTTAAAGCAGAGCCTGCCTAAGGTGAGCAACAGCGTTGCATCGTCGCCATGGCTGCCTAGCCATTTTTCGGCCGCGTTGATCTGCGCAGCCAAGTCCTCGCTCGGCATGAGCCCGTAACGTTTCACTAGCGCCGGGTCCCAATCGCTCTTAAGTGCTTTTTGGATCAGGGGGATGGCCTTGGATCCTTGGCCGAAGGCTTGTGCGCGAGCGGCGTAGACTTCGATGATCGCGGGGTGGCGGCGTAGAGTGTTCGGGATCCGGGACCAGACGGCCTCGAGCGCGTCCGCGTCCTGGGCATTGGCCAGCAGTCCCGCATGGGCATCGGTTTGGCGCGCTAAGATTTCCTCCGCGCTACAGACATTACGCTGTTTTAGCGCGGGTAGGAGATCCAATAGCTGCCGCCAATCCTGCATCTGCGTAAGGAGCCGAAGCGAAAGTTTCAGTACCCGAGGATGCGAAGGGTTGATCGCGCGCAGCCGCAGCAGCGTCGCTTTCGCTTGCTCCCATTGGCCTTGTTGCAGTTGCAGCTCGGCTTCGGTAAGCCCAACGGCGAGCTGCGCTTCTTGGGGGCCGGTTTCCTGCGCAAGACGAAGATATTCGTCGCGGCGTGTCCAGGCGCGCTGAGAATGCGCGGCCTGGGCGGCCGCCAAATAGTGGACCAGCGGATACTCGCTGGTCGCGGCATTTCGGCTGAACGTTCCCTCGGCGCGTTCCCAGTTGCCCTCGGCAAGCGCCATTACGCCGTTCACTAAGGCTTTCTGCGCTTGGCCACTGCGCTGAGTGTGGCTCCAGTCGAACAGACGCCGGGGTGCGGACCAGAGGTTCGCGAGCAGGCGCAGCAATAAATAAAACGTGACGGCCAATAATCCGAGTAGGAATACAAAAAAGTTGACGCTGGTTCGCAGCAAACGGCCGTGGTAGCCAATCACCACGTAGCCCGGGTCCTCGCTCGAGACTTGCGCGACGATCACCGCCGCGAGCAACACGAGCAAGCAAAGGAACAGCGATCTCATTGCCGTGACTGCTCGGCCTCGATCGCCTGTTCCGCCCCTTGACCTTTAGCCTCGGCCGGCGAGGCGCTAGCCTCCGCCGGTGGGGCCGGCATTTGGGGTGGGGAAGCGGCCGGATGAGCGCTTTCCGCCGGCACGGGAAGACCTTGTTTCTGGGTCACGATATAGTCGCGGATCGCTCTCATGGACCCCGAGATGTCGGGCAAAGCTGGTTTCAGTTCCAATGCGCGAAATTCCTTGAGTTTAGCGAGCAAGCTGGACACCGTCTCGGCATCGGTGTCGTAATAGCGGGCAAGCACTTCGGATAAACTCTCAATTGCAGCGCGTAGGTTTTTCGTGTCGCGGTGCAGAACGTCGAGCCGGGCATTAAAAAGGTCCAGCCGTAAATGCTGTTGCACTAAGCGGCGAAAGGCGGCGTCGAACAAGAACGGATCGCGGGTGTCCATCTCTTTTATCGAGACTAGGTTCGCTAGGTCGTTCCAGATGGCGCCGGCCAGGTCCGTCCAGGTATCGATTTCGGGGGACTTCACCGGCGGCGCCGCCGGCGCCGGCGCCGCGAGCTCAGCCTTGAAAGGGAGATCGTCGCTGCGGTCGATGATGTCCCCTAAATAGAGCGCGATACCGGCAACGTCGGTCATAGGGACCGCGCGCAGGGAATTCATATCCTTGACCAACTGCTCGCGCACGTTTTTTAAGTCCGGTCTGTCAAGCCGCTGCAAACGCCCGTCGGCGGTTTCTAGCGCAGTGAGCGCCATGGGAACATCGTGCGCCAGATCCAGACGGTGTTGTGCGGTTGCGATTAGGAATTCCACCTCGGCCAATGCCAGGCCCTCGACGCTATTCGGCTTTTGCAGCGCGAGATTACCGAGCGTGCGCGCGAGCGATTTCTGCTCGCGCTGAAGGCCCTCGATCGAGATGGCGGTCTCCGTGTTTTTCCCGCCGATGGCCCCGACGTCACCGCGCAGCGAGTCGATGCGCGCGTTCAAGTCTTGCAGTTGATTGTTGTAGTGCCGGATGGCCGGCGTGTAATCGTAACGCCACCACTTGAACGCGGCGGCGGCGGCCACCGCGAAGAGCACGATCAGGATGCGCGTAAGCCAGGGTCCCTGCGGTTTCGGTTCGGGACGGGTCTCGACGGTGGGCTCGTTGGTTTGCGGCTCATCGGGAGAGAGGAGCGGTGCGAGGGGTTCGTCTTTTTCCATTATCCGTTCTCGTTATGCCGCACCTTCGATTGTATCGTCCGGCCCTCTGTCGCTTTCAATCCAGTGCGCGCCATGCCACGAGCGCAGCGAGCAGACCGGCATCGCTCGCCTCCGCGGCCACGATTGGGTATGCGCAGCCCAGTTCTCGTGCATAAACCGCCATGCGTTCGTTCATCACCGTGATCGCGCAGCCGAGCAGCAGATCTTGCCGTTCGCCATGATATCAAAAAGGATTACGCAAGCCCTCGCTGCTGGTGGTAATGGCGACATCTATTTGACCTTGTTCCCAGCCCTCAATCAAGGCTTTCGCACCCAGGCGGGATCGCGTGCGTCCCACGCGCTTGCAGAGTCTCTCCATCAGAGGGCGGCCGTCGGCGCCGCGGAAGATCAGGATGCGTTTCTTGTCGATGGCAGGGTACAGTTCGAGCAAGCGCCCGCGCACGAAATTTGCCTGATGTAACGCCAAGGGGCTTTTGCGAGTGGCGATTTTTAAAGCGGTCAACATTGGGTCATACAGTTGGACTTCCATGCTATGCTAAGCGCTGCCGTCGCCTACGCAAAGCGAAAATTCAGCAAACCTACGTAGGGGCGCCGAGTAGACCGGAAAGGGTTTATCGGTTAGCATGACTCAGGGAAGATTCCCACTGCACCATACTTACAACGGAGGCGCCGCATGGCCACAGGCCTTTTAGATATACCCGTGTGGGGTTGCGTGATCTACACGCTGGTATTAACCCATATCACCATTGTCACGGTGACCGTCTTTCTTCACCGGCATCAAGCACATCGGGCGCTGGATCTGCACCCGGCAATAGCGCATTTTTTCCGCTTTTGGTTATGGTTGACGACCGGTATGGTGACGCGCCAATGGGTGGCGGTGCATCGCAAACATCACGCCTGTGTGGAAACGAAAGACGATCCGCACAGCCCCCAGGTCTATGGGATTAAGAAATTGTTGCTCGAGGGCACGGAGCTTTATCGTGAGGGAACGAAAGATCAGGAAACGTTGGAAAAGTACGGCCACGGCACCCCCGACGATTGGATAGAGCGTAATGTGTACACAAAGCACGGGAAGTTCGGTGTGGGATCGATGCTCGTCATCGATGTTTTGCTCTTCGGACCGCTAGGACTCACGGTATGGGCCGTGCAGATGATGTGGATCCCGATTTTCGCGGCCGGTATTGTGAATGGTCTTGGGCATTACTGGGGTTATCGGAATTTCGAATGCCCCGATGCGTCCACGAACATATCTCCCTGGGGGATATTGATCGGCGGGGAAGAGCTACACAATAACCACCATGCCTTCGCGAGCTCGGCCAAGCTATCGTCAAAACGGTGGGAATTTGATATAGGCTGGATGTATATAAAGATGTTTGCTCGACTGGGACTCGCGCGGGTGAAAAAACTCGCACCGCAGCCTGTCCTTACGATCGGCAAGGACGGTCTCGACGTCGATACGGTCCGCGCCATCGTTGCCAATCACCTTCACGTTATGGCGCGCTATGCCAGGGAAGTGGTCGGTCAGGTCCATAAAGAGGAGTTGCGTAAGGCGACCGGTGACGTGAAAGATGTGTTAAAGGCCACCAAAGGGTGGTTGACCCGGGAAGAGTCGCGCTTGAATGACGACGCAAAGGATCATCTCGCACGCGCTTTCTTGCATAGCCACTCGCTCGAAACGGTGTATGAGTTCAAAGTCCAATTGCAACGGCTTTGGCAAGAGCGTACGGCCAGTTACGAGAGCTTGCTCGCAACCCTTCAGGTATGGTGCCGGCAGGCTGAGGAGACCGGTATCACGGCCCTACAGGAGTTCGCCCATTCCTTGCGGGGCTATACCTTGCAACAGGCTTGAGGCAGCATCTTTGCCTATCTATATGAATAGCAGAGCCCGCGATTGCGGGCTGCGCTATTAAATAGCCTCTGAAACTATTTTATCTTCGCTTCCTTGTACACTACATGCTTGCGCACCACCGGATCGAACTTCTTGACCTCTAATTTGTTCGGGTGCAATTGTTTGTTCTTGGTGGTGGTGTAATAGTGACCCGTCCCGGCGCTTGAGAGCAGCTTAATTTTTTCGCGCATAATAAGTGAACCTAAACCTTAATGCCGCGGCGACGGAGATCGGCGATGACCTCGTCGATGCCGAGCTTATCGATAATGCGTAATCCCTTGGTACTAATCCGCAAGCGGACCCATCGCTGCTCACTCTCCACCCAAATTCGATGGTTTTGGAGATTAGGCAAGAATCGCCGTCGGGTTTTATTATTCGCGTGCGAGACATTGCACCCAGTCCGCGGGCGCTTACCGGTGATTTGACATACACGAGCCATTGTCTTTAGTCCAAGGGAAAATGGAATTCTACAAACAATCGCCCGAATTCACCAAGCGTTTTCTCTCATCCATAGCCAGGATGGTCCGCTGTGTTACATCAAACCGCGTTCCGCCATGGAAACGATATCACCCTCCCCGATAACGAAGTGGTCGAGTACGCGTATGTCAATCAGCTCCAGTGCGCCCCGCAGGCGCGCGGTGAGCGCTTTGTCGGCACTGCTCGGTTCCGCGATCCCCGACGGGTGGTTATGGGCCAGTATGACCGCCGCGGCATTGTGCAAAAGGGCGCGTTTAACCACCTCACGCGGATACACACTGGCCGCATCGAGAGTACCCCGGAAAAGCTCCTCGAAACAGATAATACGGTGTCGCGTATCGAGAAACAAACAGGCAAAGACTTCATGCGGAAGGTTGCGCATCGAGGCGTTCAAGTAACGGCGCGTGTCATCAGGATTACACAGGGCATCCCCCCGGTTGAGCTTCTCCTCAAGGTAACGCCGCCCGAGCTCAAGCGCCGCTTGGATCTGTACGTATTTGGCCGTGCCGCCACCGCGGGTGCGGCAAAATTCCGCATGGGTTGCATCGATTAAGGCGCGCAAACCCCCGAACCCGGTTATCATCTCCCGCGCTAAGTCCACCGCGGTTTTCCCGCGCACGCCATTACGGAGGAAGATAGCGATGATCTCGGCGTCGGATAGGCTCCGCGGGCCTTTGGCCAGAAGTTTTTCCCGCGGGCGCTCTGCCGGCGGCCAGTCGTTGATCGGCATCCTAACCTCCATGTCGCTTGGCGGCGCGTCAAGTGTGCCAATACAATAGTACGGATGGAGGACGAGAACAAACGAGGCGCGCGGGTGCTAGAACATAAACGCATCGTCGTGGGCGTCACCGGTGGTATTGCGGCTTATAAAACCGCGGATCTCGTCCGGCGTCTACGCGCAGATCAAGCCGATGTCAAGGTCATCATGACCGGCTCCGCCCAGGCCTTTTTGGGCCCGCTCACGCTGCAAGCGCTGTCGGGAAATCCGGTCTACACCGAACTGCTCTCGGAAGGGAGTGATGCGGGTATGCAGCACATCGAATTGGCCCGCTGGTGCGATCTCATCCTCGTCACGCCGGCGAGCGCCAATTTTATGGCGAAGGTAGCCCACGGCCTCGCCGATGATCTGCTGACAACGGTCTGTCTAGCCAGCACCCGGCCGATGTTGGTGGCTCCGGCGATGAATCGCGAGATGTGGCTTGCGGCGGCGACCCAACAAAACAAAAAAATCCTTGAGAGCCGCGGCGTGCAGTTTCTGGGGCCGGCCGCGGGCGACCAGGCCTGCGGTGAGGTGGGGCCGGGGCGGCTGGTAGAAACGGACGATCTGTTCGCAGGGATAACGGCGGCGCTGGGCCCTGGTGTGTTAAGCGGGCTTCAGGTGTTGATCACGGCGGGTCCGACGCGGGAATATATCGATCCGGTGCGTTACCTGAGCAACCGAAGCTCCGGAAAAATGGGCTATGCGATCGCGCAAGCCGCCGCGGAGGCGGGAGCCTCGGTTACCCTCGTCAGTGGTCCCGTCGCGCTTGCGCCACCGCGGGGCGCCGAACCCGTGTGGGTGTCGAGCGCCGAGGAGATGTACCGCGAGGTAATGTCGCGTGCGCATCACTGTGACGTTTTGGTGGCCGCGGCCGCGGTCGCGGACTACCACTGTGGGGTGCCGGCATTACGAAAACTAAAACGCGGCGGCGCTTTGCTTACACTGACCTTGCTGCCTACACCCGATATCGTAAAGGCCGTAACCGCTTTGGCACGGCGCCCGTTTACCGTCGCATTCGCCGCGGAAACCGAAAACGTGGTTGCCAATGCACAAAATAAACTAGAAGATAAGGCGGTCGATATGATCGCGGCAAACGATGTCGCCGCGAACGGGGTGGGATTCGACCACGACCGGAATGAGATCGAGGTGCTCTGGCGGGGCGGAAGCATCCATCTCGCCAAAGGCTCAAAGCGCACCTTAGCCCGGCGTTTAATTCGCATCATTGCCGAACGTTATCGTGCAAAAGATACAGCTTAGGGTGCTCGATCCCAGGCTCGGGCGCGAGTTTCCGCTGCCGGAGTACGTGACCGCGGGAGCCGCGGGTATGGACCTGCGAGCGTGTACGGATGCGACGCTGAGATGTCATCCAGGCGACACGCATTTGATACCGACCGGTTTGGCGATCCATATCGGTGATACGGGAGTTGCAGCGCTGGTGTTACCGCGGTCGGGACTCGGGCATAAGCATGGGATCGTCCTTGGAAATTTAGTGGGCTTGATTGATTCGGATTACCAGGGGCAGATTTTTGTTTCCTGCTGGAACCGGGGGCGCGAAACATTCGATATTAGACCTGGAGATCGCATCGCACAGATTGTGTTCGTTCCGGTCGTTTCCGCGTGTTTAGATATCGTTGAGACCTTCACGCAGACGACGCGTCATGAGGGTGGTTTTGGACACACCGGCCTGGCGTAACCAAGTACGTTGTTTTTTGCTTAAAGGCTCGACAGACACCATGAACGTGCGCGCAGGGGGATTCACGCGACGATTCCATTTCCGGTTGCCGATGGTAGGGGTTGCGCTTGGCGTCATGATCGGCGCCGCTCTAGCGTTTAATTCCAATGGAGAAGCTGAGCAAGCAACCGATTCGGCCACGGCCGACGCTTTGGCCGCCGAGGTCGGAAGTCGCTTTGGGCAAACGCTCGAGCTCCTAGACGCGCTGAGCCGTGATGAAGCGCTGATCGCTGCCTTTAAAAATCCTGACTCAGAGGCGCTGGACCAGCGTGCCCGGCAGACGCAACTTCCATACGCGCTTAAAGTAAGGTTTGTGCGCGCGGGCCAAATTCAAGTCGATGAGCGAGGGACACCCCCGCTCGGGTACGCGTCTGTCGCGATGCTGCGCCATGCGGAGCGTACCCACCTCGCCCCGAATGCGGAGGTGCATTTCCTTGGCAGCGCCCAACAGCAGGTCGCGCTGGTGAAACCGGTCAGCGACGCCGGTGGTGTGTTCTTAGGATCGATTCACGCGAGTCTGGACATCGCGGTGCTAAATGCGATTGTGAAGCCCTTGCGGTTAGACGGCGCTTATGTCGAGTTGAGACAGGTTGGGCCTGCCGCTTCCCCGGTCTTAGCTAAGCTCGGAAGCGCACAGCTCGCCGCCGGTACCGCGGCTCAGAGCCAGGTTCCGGTCGCTGGGACGCAGTGGGTGCTGGCCTATTGGCCGCCGACGCTCTCTAAGAGGGCGTGGCATACGGATGCGCCGTTCTCCGGAAACCCGCTCCTGTTTCTAGGGGTCGGAGCCGTGGTCTTAGCAACCATCGGGGCGGTGGTGTTCGCAAAAAAACGTGCCCGGCCGCCCGTGAGTGAAATCCCGCCGGTGT
>JBIMKD010000353.1:0-2745 GCA_043673815.1 Chromatiales bacterium | reverse complement strand
TCGACGAAGGCGCTGACGGCGAGTCCCATGGCCGTCGCCGCCATGCCGGCCAGAAACAGGGACACGACGCGATCCAGAAAGCTGCCCGGCAACGACAGCAGGGCCGAGACAATGGCGAGCAACATCACGCACTGCAACGCGCAAAGCGCGGCGAGCGGCAGGACCTTACTGGTAAGATAAGGCGCGATGCCGAGATTCACCGAGCGCTCGCGCAGGTAGATCGGCAGCTCTTTTACCAACTCCCGCGCCGAATTGAGACAGCCGAACCAGATCGCCGATAGCACCAAGATAAACGAAATCTGACCTTCGGCGGCAGCCCGCGCCGGCAGGGGACCGTCCGTGCTGAAGACCAGCCCGATCATTACGGCGATGAGAGGCGCCTGAAGCAGTAGGATCGCGAGATTGCGTCGGTCCGAGACGATCAAGTCCAGGTAACGCCGCATCAAGGTCCCCGCCTGCGACCCGTCGAACCAGCGTCTATGGCTCTTGGCCGGGGCCTCCGTCGAATCGGACGTTTGGGTCTGCGCAGCGCCGTCGGTAAGCCGAGCGCTGACATAGGTCTTATAGTAGGAGGAGGCAAGAAACTTGTCTGCCCAGTAATCGGCGGGTTCGGATTCTAGGAGTTCGTAGACATCGGAGAGCCGGGCGATGCCGAAGAACTTAGGAGCCTCGGGCGGCGGGCCGAAGTAGACCAGCTTCCCTCGATGGAGGAGCACCACGAGATGGCAAGCGTCGATGTTTTCCAGGGTGTGGGTGACGCAGATCACCGTCTTTTGGTCCGCCGCGAGATCGGCGAACAGGCGCATCATCCGCTTGTCGGTGCCTGCATCCAGCCCGCTCGTCACCTCATCCAGGAACAAAATATTCGGGTTGGCCACGAGCTCTACCGCGAGGCTCACCCGTTTGAGCTGTCCGCCGCTCAAGGGGGCGGGCGTATCGATCGGCAGCTCGGCCTTGTCGCTGAGCCCGACCTTGTCGAGAACGCGTCGGATATGGGCGTCGATCTCCGAGTCCGTGGTATCCGGCGGCAGGCGTAGCTCGGCGGTGTAATGGAGAGCGCGCTCCACGCGGATCTTCCGGTGGACGATGTCCTGCTGCGGGACATAGCCGATGGCGGAACGGAAGAGGTCGAAGGCTGCATAGAGATCGGTGCCGTTATAGAGCACCTGCCCGCCCGTGGGCGGCCGCCGGCCGTTGAGGGCGTCGAGCAGGGTGGACTTGCCGGAGCCGCTGGTCCCGAAGATCACCACGAACTCGCCTGGCTCGAACACCAGGCTGATCTGGTCCAGCAGGCGCTTCGGCTGACCCGCGGATCGATTCGGGACCGCCTTGTAGAGGCCGCGCACCTCGACGCGGACGCGGCCCGCGGTATCTTCGGGCTCCAGGGCTACGCCGGTAAAGACGAAGGCGAAGGTGGCTATGGCGACGCGATCGCCGGGATGCAATCGCGCCTGCCCGACCAGCCGTTGCCCGTTGATGAAGGTGCCGTTGGTGCTGTTGAGGTCCTCGATGACGACACCGCTCGAATCGCAGATCAGGCGGGCATGCTCGCGGGAGACCAGCGGCGAGTCGATCGCGTGGTTACAGTGCGGCGAGCGACCGATGGTTACGATGCCGGTGGCGTCGCTCGCGTTGGCAGGTGCCGGGGCCGGCTCCGTAAGCCGGAGGGTCGCTTCTTGCGGTTGTTCACCGACGACGAAGTGGATCTGAAAGAGGCTAGCGCCCAGGGCCAGCCAATCGCCGTCGTTCAGGCGGGTGGGGGAGGTGACCGGCCGACCGTTAAGGGAGACGGACGCCTCTCCAATCGGCTCGACGCTCGGCCCACTCGCGTCCACGGCCAGACGGGCATGGCGGGCCAGGATGTCTTCGCCTTCGAGGTCGATTCCACCGCCTGTTTCGCTGCCGAGTATGTGCTGCTTAACCGAGGACAGGCTCGCCGTGCTGCGCTTGCGCGTATAGGAGCTTCGGAACTCGATCGTGTGCTCTTGGGCAGTGATGGGAATGTCCTCCTTGGGAAGCCGCGGCGGTTGTTTGCGTTTGATTCTAGCCAATGATTCCGCTCGCGGCTATACGGAGGGGCGTTCCAACATAGCATGAGGCTGACCCGGGGGACTGCATATCCCTATCAGCAGTCACCGCTCACTGCCTTTCTGACTGCGGCTGAGCCCTCAAAACGGCATCGGGACCTCCGGAAAAGAAGGGTCACTATCCTCGCAAGGCCCCCCGCAACGGCCCCCTAACCGGGGTCAACCACAATATTGCTATTGCGAAACCGCACTGGATTTCCTATCCTTTCAAGGTTCCAAGCTGCAAAGAGTTTAAGCGTGAACCGATTACGCCGTCGCCACGCTCAAGTGGTGGTCGTGCGCATGCATCTCAAGAATTTCTGATTGTCTTGTCGCCTCTCCATTGGTTTACTTTGCGGTTATCCAATCACTCGCTACTTGAGGACGAACCTTGGCGGATATTTTTATCAGTCATTCGAGCGCGGATCGCGAGAAAGCCAAAGCGTTGGCCGAGGCAATCCAACAACAGGGATGGTCGGTCTGGTGGGATCGAAAAATTCCTTATGGCAAGAGCTTCGACGACGTGATCGAGCAAGAACTAGGGAAACTCTGAACAAGTAATCAAAAATGGTTGGGCAGCGCGCATACGAATCGATTTCAGACGGAAACGCGGCCGTGAGGTTCGTTTTTCATCGTTCAGGGGCCATGTTCGCATCGTTTGTCATCCGGCAGGCACACT
>JBIMKD010000352.1:0-4565 GCA_043673815.1 Chromatiales bacterium | reverse complement strand
CGTGCCCATGCCGGCGGATACCAATTACGCCGGCAGCATCTTCGGCGGCTGGATCCTCTCGCACGTTGACATCGCGGGCAGCATCGCTGCCATCCGGCGGGCGCGCGGACCGGTCACCACGGTCGCCGTCAACTCCGTGGAATTTCGTGAGCCGGTGTTTGTCGGCGATCTTGTTAGCTGTTACGCGGAGGTGTTGCGCGTCGGGCGTACTTCGATTACGGTTCAGGTCGAGGTCTATGCCGAACGCCACCCGGCCCGGGCCGAATGCATCAAAGTGACCCAAGCCGTGCTCACCTACGTGGCCCTGGATGAACACCGCCGCCCGCGCGTGGTGCCTCCCGAAAACATCTGAGTCCATGGAGTTGCGACGACGCCGGAGCGGGTCCTGACGCTCTTCGACATATGACCCCCCACCTGCTCGAAGTTTCAGACCTGCGCACCTGGATCGGCGCCGGACCGAGTCCGGTACGCGCCGTCGATGGCGTCGATTTCCACATCGATAAGGGCGAAACGTTAGTATTGCTCGGTGAATCGGGATGCGGTAAGTCGATGACGGCCCTCTCCCTCCTTAGATTGCTACCTCCGGGCGGACGCATCGTCTCGGGCCGGATCCGGCTCCACGGGCAGGATCTGCTGCAACTCACCGAGGCCGGGATGAGCGCTATCCGCGGGGCACGGATCAGCATGATTTTCCAAGAGCCCCAGACCTCGCTCAATCCGGTCATGAACGTGGGAGCGCAAATTACCGAAACACTCGTGCGGCACGGGGGACTGCGCGGCCGGGCAGTCGAAGCGCGCGCGCTCGAATTACTCGATGCCGTAGGGATCCCGGACCCGCAGCGGCGCTTAGGCGATTACCCCCATCAGTTGTCGGGCGGCATGAAACAGCGGGTCATGATCGCCATCGCGATCAGCGCGGCCCCGGATCTCTTGATCGCGGACGAACCGACGACCGCTCTCGATGTGACCATTCAAGCGCAGATCCTCGATCTATTGAAGGCGCTACAAAAAGACCGGGGCATGGCGATTATGCTCATCACGCACGATCTCGGCGTCGTCGCCCAGGTCGCGGATCGGGTCGCGGTCATGTATGCCGGGCAGATCGTCGAGCAAGCCGATCGCGAGTTGTTTATTTATTCCCCCGCTCACCCGTATTCCCAAAAGCTCTTCAATTCCGTTCCGGGAATCTCGAAGCGAGGTACGGAGCTGGCCGTAATTGCCGGCGCCGTGCCCCGGTTAACGCAACGCTTCACAGGCTGCCGTTTCGCACCGCGCTGTGGATACGCGTGGGATGAGTGCCGTCAATCCGTTCCAGCATTAGCGGCGATCGACGGCGAGCGCAGGGTTCGGTGCCTCCTTTACACGGCCGCGTCGGCCCCGAATCAACGCCCGTCGATAGCGACCGGGAAGGCGCCGGCCACGGATCTACCGGGCCCGTCGCACCTCGGCCCGGCGATGCTTTCAGTCAACGATCTCAAGATCTTTTTCCCCATCCGGCGGGGGTTCATGCGCCGCACCGTCGGTTATGTGCGCGCGGTGGACGGGGTGTCACTCAGCATCGGTCGGGGAACGACGCTCGCCTTGGTCGGAGAATCCGGCTGCGGGAAGACCACTGCGGGCAAAGGGATCCTGCGGCTGGCGCCCATTACCTCGGGAGACCTGCGGTTCGACGGCGAGGACCTGCGCTCGCTCAGCGGAGAAACGTTCCGCCGGCGGCGCCGGGAGATGCAGATCATTTTCCAGGATCCGTATGCCTCTCTGAACCCGCGCATGACTGTCGCCGAGATCATCGAAGAAGGTATGCGCGCCCAGCAGACCGGCGGCCGAGGGCGCGAGCGGCGTATCGATGAGCTACTGCAACAAGTCGGACTCCACCCCGACGCCAAGCATCGCTATCCGCACGAGTTCTCGGGCGGACAGCGCCAGCGGATCTGCATCGCACGGGCGCTCGCCGTGGATCCCAGGCTCATCATCTGCGATGAACCGACCAGCGCGCTCGACGTCTCCGTGCAAGCGCAGATCCTGAACCTGCTGAAAGATCTGCAAGACCGGCTTAAGCTCTCCTATCTTTTCATTACCCATAATATCGCCGTCGTCGAGTATCTCGCCCATTACGTCGCGGTGATGTACCTTGGACGCATCGTGGAACAAGGCCGCGCTGACGAGGTATTGCAGAACCCGAAGCATCCCTATACCCAAGCCCTGCTCGCGGCCGTACCGCGCATCGATACAGTCACGCAGCGCGAAACGGTGCGTCTCGGCGGGACACTGCCCTCCCCCGCCGACCCGCCCGCGGGATGCTACTTTCATCCGCGCTGTCCCAAGGTCTTTCCTCCTTGCCGACGTGAGTACCCGCCGGCCACAGCGTTCACGCAGTCTCATCACGCGCATTGCTTCTTGTACCCTGCCCCAGCGCCGTCCGCAAACATCGCCTCGAGCTGACGCGGATGGAGGTCTCCCCGAAGCCGCCGGTCCGGCCGGAGCCTGGCTCCTGAGTACATCCTCTGGGAACAACGCCGACCATCGTGACCTCGACGAGGGCGCCCGGGTCGGGCTAGTTGAGGTGCTGGGCGCGAAGATGTTGATCTGGACCGCGAAGCATTGCAGGATATTGCGTTTAGGTACCGAACGCTGTGCTACACTAGCTCCGCGCGAGACATGGGAGGGGAGATGTCCGGCTGCTATCGGCGAGTAAAGTGTGTTGCGTGCTTCGACGCGAGGCGTGGCCGGCGGGCTGCACTCGCGCGCTGTCTTTTGGGTGGGCTCCTGCCGCTCCTGTCCTGGCCGGCAGTCCCGGCCAGCGCCGACTCCACCGTACGACCGCACACCGGCTCTAATTATTCTAACCCGCCTCTCGAGCGCGAGCAGTTGCGGGCGATCTTCTTCGTGCGCCAGACCAAGTGGCCGGACGACACGCCGGTCCGGGTTTTCGTCTTGCCCGATCGGCACGCGCTCCACATCCGGTTTACCAAGGAGGTGCTGGGCGTCTATCCCTATCAACTCCGCTCCACCTGGGACCACAAGCCTTCCGCAAGCCGGCGACTGAGCGTTGACGCCGCCTCAGGAGTTGGCGGCGCACCCGGGCCTTATCCGCCAAAAATATGACTCCCAGCGGGGTGGATTTTTCCATGATTCGGAAACCAGTTCAGCCGCTATTGCTAAGACTTACTACGGCAACTGAGGATAACGAATCATGATTACATCCAGGAAAGCAGCGGCTTACCTTGCGTTGGCCGCAGCAGTAGGGGGGGGAATAGATTGCGCGCTAGCGGCTAAGGGCAAGGTCCGCGGGCTTTATCCCGACATGAGGACGGTCGTCCCTCGGCACCTTCAGCTAGTGCATTCCGATGAGCGCGATATTCTGCGGTTCTCCAATGGGATCGCTAACACCGGCCCCGGTCCCTGGGCAATTCGACCCTTCTTTGAACCCGCCGTGACGCGGGCCATCCAAGAGATCCGCGACAGCGACGGAGAGGTCCTGCTGGAGCACGAAGCGGGCGCCTACCTGTTCCATCCGGCGCACAATCACTGGCACATCGGAGACGTCGCGCTCTTCGAGATTCGCGCAGGGACCCCTTCGGGACCGGTTGTGGCTGGGAACTCCTTAAAGATCACTTTTTGCCTGATCGACTGGTACGCCCTCGAAGGCAACTCACCGACCTCAGAGCGCGAGTTCTGGGACTGCAGTCAAAGCTATCAAGGGGTGTCGGCGGGTTGGGTAGACCAATACCACCACGCATTGCCGGACCAAAACCTCGACCTCACTGACACGCCGGATGGAACCTACTATCTAGTCAGTACCGCCAATCCGGCGGGCGTGTTCTTGGAAAAGGACTATACCAACAACATGGCCTGGACCAGCTTTGAACTTTATACCGCCGGTAACGGCAACCGCAAGATCGTCGTTACGGGTCATTCGCCGTGCGAGAGCCCGGGGCTGTGCGGAGACTCTGCGCCCAATCGCTAGGCCGACGCTCCTCGCTCATGCGCCGGCCATCCATACGTTGCAAGCCGTTAATAACAACCGGTCAATGTAGCCATGAGTAAACCCGCCCTTGCCATAGTCATCACCATTTTGCTGAGCCTCACCGCGGTAGTCGGAGATTATTTCTTAAAACGCGCTGCGGAGCTTCCCGACCCCTTTAAGACCATGTGGTTCGCGGTTGGGCTGATCATCTACGCCTCTACCGCCTTCGGCACGGTGTTTGTCTTTCTGCATATCAAGTTGGCAATCGCCAGCGTGGTGTACTCCGTTTCGTTCGTGCTGTTCTTGACCTTGCTTGGGATCGTGTTTTTTAACGAGAGCCTGGACCTGGGAGAGGTCGTAGGGATCGGCATGGCTGTTGCGTCCTTGATGTTGCTCGGGCGCTTTCTTTGATTGGGCTAGACGATGAGCACCAAGGTGCATGTAAAGGAATGTGAGATCGGCCGGGGGCTTTTCGCGTTGAAACGGATTCGTGCCGGCGAGATGATTCTGGTTCTCGGGGGTTATGTGATTACAGTCGATCAAGTTCGTGCTATGGCTGAAAAACAAGGGAACACCGTCCAGATCGGATCCAGGCATT
>JBIMKD010000351.1:0-5623 GCA_043673815.1 Chromatiales bacterium | reverse complement strand
GTCGGTAGCGGTAGGTACCGGACAGACGCTCAATCAGGGCGTGCAGCCGCAATCGCCGCAGGTCGTAGGTCATCCGAGCGGGCGTCAGCTCGTTGGGCGACAATCCCAGCAGCGGCGCGAGGTGCTTGCGGAGGTCGTGGTTGGAAAAGCCGCGGGCCAGGAAGACGAACAACACCAAGGCGTGCAGCAAAGCTTGCACGCGGGGTCGGCAAAGCGCAGGGCCGAGGCGCGTTGGCCGGCGAGTGCCAGGGGCTGTTGCAAGCGCTGGAAGGCGTCTTCGCCGAGTGCGCAGTCGTGGCTGATCCTTTGGACATCCAGGAGACGTCGGTTGGCTTCGAAGCCGATCTTGCGCAGCGCTGGAAGGTTGATGAGCCGCCGACCGATGGCGAAACGGCGCAGGTACTGCTGGGTGATATCATCCTTGCCTTGCGTTGGCTTTTCCGGAAGCTTACCACGTCGATCCGGTGGCGCTTGACAAACCGCTCAATCGCCCCCACAAACGCCGCGCTCTTCGGTGCCACCGCCGCGGTGGACGCAAACTTCTGGCCCAGATGCCCGCGTAGATACCACACCACCCCGCCGATCCTCTGCAACTGCGGGACGTAGACGTTGAGATACATCCGATCAATCGACTCGCACTCCAATCTCACGTGATCACGTAGAACTTCGTTCACACTTTGTGGTAACGTCATAGCAGGCTCCGGTCGTCCACGGGTCCAGCGGACCCATTGAGCTTCGCGCTCGTACTTTATTATTCAGGGCATGCCCCTGCAGGCTCGACCGGAGCCTTCTTACCCCAAACCAGACCTAAACGCTACCTAAATATATCTCGGAGGTCTGAGGCGAAGCCTCGCTAGCTCTATGTTTATTTGGTAGTCCCCGGCCCTAGCCGACCATGAGTCGGCCGCGCGCGGAATTTTGGCGCTCGACCCTTAGGCCACATGCGGCTTTTCATCTGTGCACCGTTCGGACCCGGTTCCCACTAGGAAATTTGCTTTTATTCTTCTGTACTTGTGTACTTGGCGGTATATCCTTGCTTGTTTTTGCGCATAAGGTTCGCGGCACGCGCGCATTGCGGCACGAAATGCGGGAACGGTATGCGGATTGCACTTACCGACCCGTCATGGTCAGCCAGGCGTCTGCCTTTAGAAAAATCGGTGAACCGCCCGGTAGCGAGCGGCGCCGTGTGCCACGGGTAGCAATCGATTTGCCCGCGACGATGATAGGCCCGAATCGTGACTCGCACCCGTGCACGATCCGAGATTTTTGTGCCCAGGGGATGTTGCTGGCGGTCGATCATGTCCGTGCACCTTCACACCAAGCATGTGAATTACGCCCCCAAGATCCGATAAGTGTGCGTTTCAGTGCGGCGCTGGATGAGACCAGCGTCACCTACGAATTGGCTGCGTGCATAGCTTGGAAAGTAGGTGACAGCCTCGGAATCGCCGTTAATGGAAGTCATAAGGAAGCGCTAGCTTCGCTCGAAAGAATCGCCGAGAAGAAGGCGATTAAGACGTCCGGCCGAGATAAGGCCGTTGCGCCGCCTGGCGTTGGAAAGCCACAAGCTCTACATGAATCCACCCAAGTGCAACTGATCATCCAAGAGCTGAAGACACTCGTTGCCGATCCCGTGCGTAAGATATGCGCCGGGTGTTTGCTGAAGGCCGAGGATCAACTATTTGAGCAGGCGAAAGCAGCGGAGAGCAACAACGCCCAGAATCAATTAATTGACGCGGTATCTCTCCTACGAAACAACCGGCAGCGATTAGCCCCAGAGCTTGCCGAAACGCTGGCGCGCAAGCTTGATTCTCTCGATCAGTCCCAACTCAGTGCGGTCCCATCCAAAGCGACTCTGCTTCCAAACGCCAAGGCTCTGATGCTGGTGAAACAAGATGATTTCGAGGACTTCCTGTCGCTGACCGAGGCGATCGCGCGGGTCGAGCTGCGATATAAGGATGCTCTTTACCTGTTACAAAAAAGATTCTCGTTTCTGTCTCGGTCGGAGATCGATAGAACGACGAATCCGATCGGCCCGACAGCCTTTTTCAACCTCATTGGCGATGCGTTGCGCGACCTCGATTTCACTACCCGGCAGTGCCAGACGGCCTATCCGGCGGTGAGCGCATCCCTGCTTGAGAATTTAGGAGATTTATATCAACGGGTGAATGAATGTTTTAAAAAACTCAATGTGTTGCCCAATCTCGACGGGGCGCCCGTCGCGCGCCCGATCGTCCAACGCGAATCGCCGCTCGCGCCGGAAACTCTCGCCCGGGTGGGTGTCCACGATAGATGCGTCACACAGTCGGACCCAGGGGGTGCGGCGGGACGCCGAGTGCAGTCTGCCTTAACGCCGCCCGTAGGTGAGGGAACACGGGCATCACCCAACCCGAGTCCGCTTAACCCGGTTGGCAAGTTACTGCAACTCCGCCAGTGGATTGCACAAGATGCCGTTGGCACCTACCCGCCGGGAAGTCAGGATCCCGGTCGCCAGGCTCAAGGACACGGCGGTTTTCCAGCGCTCGCGCGATCCGAACCGTATTACAACGCTTCCGATCTGATCGCCGCATTACCCGCTGTAGAACGCGAGTTAAGTCTGTCCGCAGCTGGGGCAGGTCAGAGCCCGACCGTCAAGGCTGGGTTAGTCGCTGCGCTGGAAAGCCGGATCGAAGCCGGCGCGGACCGGCGTTCAATTCACCCAGACGATGAGTATGTGCTCGACGTTGTGAGTCGCCTCACCACCTCGATCGGCGGTGATGCAGCGGCGACCCATGGTAACCCAACCTGGCTTCAGCGCTTAGCGGTACCCCTGCATAAGCTCGCCTTGTCCGCGCCGGGGTTCTTGAGTGACCCGTCGCATCCGGTCTACCGGTTTGTCAACGAGCTCGCCGGATTACAGCACGCGTTACCGAAAAGCGGGGATCTCCAGCAAAGATTAAGTGAGGTGATTGAACATCTTGCTGCGAGGATCGACGGTGGCGATAACACGGCTCCAATTCAAGATGCCTTGGCTGACATACAAGCACTCGAAGCTCAGCGGGTTGGTGACTATGAGAACAACGTTGCACAAGTAATCGAGGATTGTAATAAGCAGCAGGCATTCTTGCAGTCGCGCGTTGTACAAGCCGTCGACGGCAAGCGAGGCGAGGCGAAGACAGACGGCGTGCACCCCGACTTTCCCAAGGAATGGCGGATCTGGCTGGAACACGCGAAACAGTTCCGGGTGGGCCAGGCGTTTCAATTCCGCGGCCGCCAGGGATCGAGCGAGCGCCGTTACCTCGCCTGGATCGGTGAAGACCATAATCCTTACGTTTTCGCGGACAAGCAGGGAAATAAGGCGGCATCGCTGGCGCTGCCCGAGTTAGCCATGCAGCTACGCCGTGGAGCGATCAAATTGGCCGGTTCGACCGAGGTCACGGCGATCGATCAGGCGCTACGCGCTGCGACTTATTCCGTTTTTCATGACATCCATCATGCCGCCTGTCATGACCCGATCACCGGCCTTGAAAACCGGCAGGCGTTCATCCACCGGTTGAGCGCGGCAATGGCGCGCTCGGAAGGCGTCACCGGTCTGCTCGCTCACGTGCAATTGAAAGCGCCGCCGGAAACAAACGAGCGCATAGACCCTCAGCGCTTCGATGAAATCCTCAAGCAATCAAGCACGCTCTTGCAGCAGTCGCTGCCGGCCCCGGGCACGTTGGCACGCCTTGAGGGGACCAGCCTCGCATGGCTATTGCCCGCTGGGGATCCCGCCCGGGGGGAAGCGATAGTCCATGCTCAACACGAAGCCTTGTCGAAGCTGTCCATCGAACGGACGGGCGCGCATTCGAAACTGCTGGTCCATATCGGTGTCGTCGCCTTCGGGCCTCAGGGGGGGACGGCGGAAGAGCACCTCCACCGCGCGCGCTCCTTAGCGGAGCAAGTCGATGCGGCTGGGGGATACAAGCTCGACCTCACGGGAGGCGCCGAGATATCGAGCAGGCGCGAGGAAGGAGTTGATTGGGAAACCCACCTGGATCATGCGCTGTCCAATGAATCAATCATTCCCTACGCGCAACGGGTCACAGCCCTGCAGTCGGCGGACAACCTAGTGCCCCTTTATCGGATCGTTCCGCGATTTTTACGTGCGGAGGAGGTCATTGCGGTTCCGCCTGACTGCGAGGCGCTCCGCTTGGCCCCTAAGGTTCGCATCCTGGAGCACTTGCTGTTGCGAGAAAGCATTCAGTGGATGGGGGCCCATCGCAACCATGCCGCGCAGACGGGCGCGTATGTCTTTAGACTGTCAAGCGGTTCATTGAAGGACGCCGGGCTCATAGAATATGTGCTAAATCTATTGACGGAGCATCCGCTGCCGCCCGGTAAGGTTTGCTTCGAAGCCACCGAGGAGACGATCCTCGCGAATGCGGAACCGGTACACCATTTTATCCGCACCGTGCATGAATTCGGCTGCCGATTCTCCTTAGCCTGCCTGAGCCAGAATACTGCGAAGCACGCGCTTCTCGGTGATCTTCCGGTTGACTTTGTCGCCATCAGCGGGACGTTCGTCAGCGACATGACGCATAATTCAAAGGCGCACGCGGTGGTCCAATCGGCGCATGAGCTGGGGCGATTATTCGGCGCGAAGACCGTGGCCGAAGGCGCCGAGGGGGAAGAGGCCCTCGCCGCGCTGCGCAAGATCGGGGTGGATTACGCCCTTGAGTTGACCCCGACAGCGCTGCATTTGTCGGAGCGTTAACGCGATGTCCGCCTTGCCGGCGAAGATCGGTAAGTACCAAATCACGGGGATCGCGGGCCAGGGCGCCATGGCCATGGTTTACGTCGCCTATGATCCCGTCATCGACCGCACGGTTGCGATTAAGGTAAGCAAAATACCCGCGACCCTCGAGGAAGATGTGGAGGCACGGCAACAGCAAAAGCTCTTCTTCAATGAAGCCCAAACCGCGGGTGCGCTCGATCACCCGAACATTCTCAGGATCTACGACGCAAATTACGAACAGGTCCTGTGTTATATCGCGATGTAGTACGTGGAGCAAGCTCGCACCCTGAAGACCTACACCGAATCGAGCACGCTGTTGCCCGTCGAGCAGGTAGTAAACCTGATGCGTCAGTGTACCGATGCCTTGGTGTATGCCCACGGCAAAGGGGTCACCCATCGCGACATCAAACCCGCTAATATTATGCTGACTTCCAAAGACGTCGTTAAATTGGGCGATTTCGGCATCTCGCAGCGCGCTGGTAGTGATCAAACTCAGGTCATGGGCTGGTTCGGATCCCCGCTCTATATGTCACCCGAGCAGGCGCGAGGGGGCGATCTCACGGGACAATCGGACATCTTTTCACTAGGGGTGGTGAGCTATCAGCTACTAACCGGAAAGACGCCGTTTGCCGCGCGAGATATACCGGTGGTGATCAATAACATACTAAAAAAAGATCCGGAGCCCGTCGAAGCCTTGCGGCCCGAAGTGCCCAAACGCTTAGCCGCCATCGTCAAACGCTGTTTACAGAAAGATCAAGCGCTTCGTTATCAACGTGCGGCGGATCTCGGCGCCGAGCTCGAAACGCTCGCCAACGAGATCAACGATCCTCAGCTGGCGCTACCGCAGGAAGAGAAGGTCCGGATTGCCCG
>JBIMKD010000350.1:0-8646 GCA_043673815.1 Chromatiales bacterium | reverse complement strand
CGGCGGCCCCTCGAACACGGCCAAGGCGCGTAATGGGGTTTCGCGTTTATGCTGGAGCTTGCGGCAATTCATGAGCTGCTGCCGCACCCAGCCGCCGGGCGATTGTCCGTAGATCAGCATCAACGCATCGCAGCCGAGCAGAAGGTCTTCGACTTCGTGTCTAACGCGCTCGGGTGATTCCGTCTCGCTCGGGACGACCCAACCTATCTTTTCGCGGTCGAGGACCACGCAGATCTCTTTCACCAGGGCTTGGTCGATCGCATCGGAATGCACAAATACCAAGGCATCGCCGGTCGGCAGCGGTGCATGACTTTCCCGAGCCGGCTTCGGAAATGCCTTTTGCAATACCTCGTATTGCAATTCCTCTAACGAGATAGCCATGACGCTGGGCCCTTCCAGGATCTGGCGCTGCGAGTCTTCCTCGACCTCGTTCAGATCGAGCTCACGGTCGCGCCATTGCAGTAGGGTCTTGTTGAGCGATTTAGCTAACTCAAGCTGCGCGGTCACGATGGTCTTGGTCGACCCGTGTAACTCTCTACCCGGTAGGTCGCTCAGGAGTTGCACGAAGAGCGAGCACCCCCCAAGGTCGCGGCCGAGCGCCTCTTCGTACTCGACGGCGGTCAGCGGATAAGGGGCTTTCGGAAAGACCTCGGCACCCGCTTGCTCAAGCGCTCCTAAGAGCTTCTTGCGTGCCTTGTAGAGGTCGTCACTCACCTCCGCAAGGAAGACCTTTGGTCGGTTGGCGGGCGGCTCGGTAGGATCACGAGGTGGCACCAGGCCGCTGCTAAGCTCGATCGGTGCGGAGCCGCGAAGCTGCTCCAACGCATGGCTGAGTTTTCCGGCAAGGTCCGAAAGTTCGTCCCAGTACACTTGGTCGGTCGGTTGGGGACTGGGCTCGCCTGCAATCCGCGGCTCTTTTCCCTTACCGCGCTCCTCCCAGAAGCGGAAGCCAAGCAGATCGCGGATCTCCTCGGGGCAGGATTCGAGATCAACGCGGTCCCGGTGCACCACGAATACGCTGTTACTTTGGCGGTTTTTCGACGTGACCAGATCGTAAAACGCGGTCTTTTCGCGCTGGCACCACGGTGACGTCAGATAACCCGGCGATAGGACCAAGACCAAGGTCGCCGATCCCTTGAGGGCATCGAGAATTTCCGGTGTCAGCGGAGCGTTTTGGGCCAGTAGCCGATCGTCCCAGAGTTTGAACAGGTCGGTACGACCAATCTTTTGTGCAAGCTTCGTGGATAGATTATCGATGAAGGTCTCGACCCAGCCCTTTGAGATGCCCGACAATGGGATATTGTCCACATGGGCATAACTCACGAAGATATCGTTCTTGTACCCTGGGACATAGGCCATGCAGTCGTTCCTCTCTAAGCGGACGCTAACGACAGTAGCATGGGGTTGCCGCTTCGGGCAATCGCTCTCCTTAACCAGAGCCGGCGAGGCCGTCCGAGGCGCCTATCCACAGAATCTGAGGAATAACTAGGGTTGCCATGCGCTGCAGCTAGCCTAGCGGCTATTGGATTGGGCAGGATGTGGCCGTGAAGGGCGGCTTCATTCATATCCAGTGTGATCCAGCCATCCTAACGCGGCGGCCCGTATCCAAATGTGGGTCGAGCGGCGGTTAGTATCTATCAGCCGTGGCGAATAGCGCCGCGCTAAACATGTTGGAGGTCAATGGATAAGGGCGATTGGCGGTCACCGTGAGGCTATACGTCGCCGGCTGGATAGCGGGCGGCAGCGTCACTATGACCTGGTTCGGAGAAAAGCTTTCGACATTCAAGACGCGATCGCCCAATCTTACGGTCGGTAGCACCGTTCCAAAATAATGGCCGGAAATGACCATCGTGTGCTCGTTGGAGCTCGCCATGGCGCTGAGTATCACGGGGGTTTGCGCGGCTCTTGCCGAACCCGGCCCCGCGGCGTTGGCGATATATCCAAATGACGTCAGCCCAATGAGAGCTAAAAGTGCTCTTGTAGTTAAATTAAGCATGTTCTCCACCTCCGGCGTTTACGAACCATTGTTTATAAAGTTGCAGCAAAGGATGGATCGGTGTATCCGTATTGTCGTGCCGGCCACGCCTACCCTCCTTCCTCCATAGCGCCAGACTATCTCTTACCCGTCCCGTCGCTGAGCGCATTGCGGTAAAAGCACGCTAGGCGCCTAGAATATCCGGTGCGGCGTAATACTTCTGTGACTTTTTTTACAAAAGATGTGAAATAGTTACGTGTCACCAAGCGGCTTGTCGTCGGGAGCGCCATGACCAAGCGCCCCCGGGAAGCGCTAGGTGCGCGCGGCGGGGCGCCAAAACCGGTACACGGGCAACCCGGCCAAGACCAAGAGCAGACCGAGCCCCGCGTTAAGGCGGGTCTTCTCGGCGAACAACAGGACCAGACAGATGCAACCGGCGACGCCCATGTATACCGCCGGCAGGATGGGGTAGCCGAAGGCGCGGACCGCACGCTCGGCGCCCGCACGCCGCCGGCGCAGCACGAACACCCCGGCGATCGTAAGCATATAGAAGAGCAAGACCACAAAAACGATGTAGTCGAGCAGATTACTGTATAAATTGCTGTATTGGCCGCTCGCACTGTCATAGGTGCGCGGCAGGGTGAGCACCGCGCTCCAAATGCCTTGAATGATCAACGCGATCCCAGGGACACAATACCTGTTCAAGGTGCCGATGCTTTTGAAGAACAAGCCATCGCGGGCCATCGAGTAATACACGCGCGCCCCGGCCAGGATCAAACCGTTATTGCATCCGAAGCACGAAATCATGATGGCGATGGCCATGATCGTCTGCGCATGTTCTCCCAAAATCACCTCGGCCGCGGCGACGGCGACGCGATCCTCGGCGGCATGTTGGATCGCCTCCAGAGGCAGCGTGGCGAGATAGACCATGTTGGCCAAGAGGTAGAGCAGAATCACCAAGGCTACACCGAAGGCCATGCTGAGCGGTACGTTGCGTTCGGGGTTCTTGACCTCACCCGCCGCGAAGGTGATGTTGTTCCAAGCATCGGCGGCGAAGAGGGCGCCGACCATGGCGGTCGCGATGACCGGGATCAATGCCAAGGATCCGATGGTTTCGCCGTTCGCGAACGGTGTCCAGAAATCGGCGGTATGCAGGGCGGCTTCGGGATGCTGTCCCGCCAGAAAACCCAAGCCGATCAAGCCGGCGAGAGCCCCGATCTTGGTAAGCGTGAAGAGAACCTGGATCCATTTACCGGTTCGCAGGCCGGTGAGATTGGTGCAGGTGAGCAACAGAACCGAAAGGATCGCCACCAGTTGTTGGGTCGAGAGCGACAAGGAGAGATCGCCGACGCCGGGAAGCGCGAGTAAACCTGCGTCGAAGACGAGGTGATGCGGGGAGATCTCGGGCCACAAGACACCAAGGAAGCGGGAAAAGGCGATGGCGACGGCCGCGATGGTACCGGTTTGAATCACGAGGAATAAGGCCCAGCCGTACAGGAAAGCCCACTTCGGTCCAAACGCTTCCCGCAGATACACATATTGCCCGCCGGCCTGGGGTAGCATCGCGGCTAGCTCGCCGTAGCTCAAGGCCGCAATCAGCGTTAAAATTCCCGCGATGATCCAAACCAGCAGCAGCCATCCCGGCGATCCCACCTGGCGCGCGATGTCGGCCGAGACGATGAAGATCCCCGAGCCGATCATCGAGCCCGAGACGATCATAGTCGAGTCGAGCAGACCCAAGCCGCGGATGAACTTTTTTTCTACGATAACGCTCAGATCCGTCCCCTTTCTCGTTAATCGTTGTCAGCTATTGTCTCCCGACCGGGCCACACCTTCAACCGCACGGCTAGACATATGCTGACTCGGGAATAGACCGCCGAGCGAACCCCAGGCCGCGCCCAACCAATTGCCAACTGCGTTCTCACCGATATTGAAAGCGGATCTCCCCGTTTGCCGATTTGCAGCGGTGCAAAGTTTGACCGTTGGCCAGGCCATTACGGCGATTGTGGTAAACCCCGATACCCCACGGCCGCTGGAGCAAAAAACGCCCCGGGGTTAGTCGCCGGGGCATTGACCGGATGGCACGATCCTGACCGCTTACGGCGTTGCGCAGGTCACCGTCGCGGTGATAAACCAGTCGTTGCTGAAATTATCATTCTCAACCGCTGCCGCGGTCCAGCCAGTGCTGCCAGAAAACGTCGAAGCGGTCAGCAAAACGTTTTGACTGCCCGGACCGGTGGCGGTGATCTCTGCACCGCCCCCGATGGCAACCTTCGGGGATGTGCAAGTGGCCGTTACACTCTTTGGTGTGTTCGAGTCGGTCGCACTCGAAGCGCTCACCGTTGTGAGGCCAGTAATGGGGCCTGCTGGACCTGTGGCTCCCGTCGCACCGGTAGCCCCCGTGGCCCCTGTCGGTCCGGCCGCACCTGTAGCACCCGCTGGTCCGACTAGACCCATCGCGCCGTCAGCGCCTGCTGGTCCGGCTGGACCCATTGCGCCGTCAGCGCCTGCCGGTCCGGCGGGACCCATCGCGCCGTCAGCACCTGTCGCTCCCGTTGGGCCTACGACGGATCGCGAGCTAGCCCAAGTCCCATCTGATTTGGGTCCATATAGAATGTCGGTGTCGACGTCGTAATAGTAGTCGCCGTCCGTACCCACGGTATCGGCGGGCACGCCTTGGCCGCTCAGTATGGTCTTGCCATCCGCTCCGGCCGGACCGTCCGCACCTGTAGCTCCCGTCGCACCGGTAGCACCCGCTGGTCCGACTGGACCCATCGCGCCGTCAGCGCCTGCTGGTCCGGCTGGACCCATTGCGCCGTCAGCGCCTGCCGGTCCGGCGGGACCGGTCGCGCCCGTGGCACCTGTCGCCCCAGTTGCACCGGCCGGACCGCCCGTCGCCTCGTAATCGAAACGCATGCCCGCCAGTACCAGATCACAGGCGAGACTCGGGCTCTTTCTCTTAACCCTGACCCGTACGCTAGCGTACTGATCGTTCGTCGAGCTATAGACGGCGGGGATCGTGGCCGGATCAAATAGCGACGAAACCGGCAACTCGACCACCTTGCCTGCACCCGCGACCTGAGTCATGCTGGTGAGGGGTATACCGGATACTACGAGGGCGCTGGACTGGCCATTTTCGGAGAAGGATGCACCGAGTCCGATGCTGCACCTCGCGAAACTCCGGCTCTTCACTACAAACACGAGCTTGGCGGTCGGGGTGGCGCCGATGGGCGGCAATATCATGTCCTCGGGCAGGGTAAAGTTGAGGTTTGCGAACTGCGTTTGCCCCTCCGGAGGGTTGAGCCACACGCCCGCCCAATTCCTAGGGGTAGGCAGCAAGATCGTCGTCGTCGCGTTATTGCGTTGGCTGGGAGCGACCCAAAGGCTGTTGGTGGGAACCGGGGCCTGGGCTTGTGCCGGCACGATAAACGCCGCTTGTGCCGCTAGCACCAGCCCCAGCGCGCGCATCGGGCCGCGCAAGATCGGACTTGACGCCGGGTTCCGTTGGATGATTCGGTCTAGAAGTGATTTGTTCATAGGTCGTGTGATGATCTCCTGTGTTGGCTGCTATGGTCGGACATCGGGAGCTCTGTGCCCCCGTCCATTCATTCGAGATACCGGTGTGCGTCAGGCGTTTAAGTTGAGAATGCGGCTTGAGAAGGAGATATGCAGCGGATGCCTCGCTAGCTAGCCGTGGCATCCTGCCCCCAACCCGTCCGTGGCAGGGTTAATCGGCGCCGGTTCCGAGAACTTGAGTGTCGGTCCGCTCCGCGGGGCGCGGGTCAACGCGCGGGCCGCTCTAACCGTCGATAGGAGATCGCCTCGGTCAAATGCATTGCTTGTATACCATGTCGGGATTCGAGATCCGCAATCGTGCGAGCTACCTTGAGGATGCGATGCCCCGATGCGGTCCAAGAGCGGGCTGGAAATCCCGGCGGGATAGCGTTTTAACCTGTTCTGATGTACAGTTACAGCGCCCGGTCACCTAAAAAACCGCACGAGCAGGTTGCCGCCAATGCGCCCAGCTTCGGCTAAGCGCAAGCTCTCAATCCGGCGAGTAATGAGCTGCTTAGAATCGCCGGACCAATCGAAGGCGTAACAGCGCACCCGCACCTCGGGGTCCACGAACACGTGGCGACAAATACCGCAAGAAAAGTTATCTAAGGCGCGATCATAGTCCACGCCAATATGGCGTAGCACGGCTTGGCACTTGGAGCAGGTGAGCCGCCACCATGCAGATACTCTGCCTGCGGCGCGACGTTTCCACAGGTGTAACAGTGCAAGAACGTCTCCTCTCTGATGTCGATCGCGTGGCAGTTCGGGCAGACATCGATGAAACCGGTGTGCGCACGATCGTAGTCGGGGCATACGCGCAAGCGATCCAAGAGCTGCACGGACTCGATTAGGCCACGGTTGGGCGCTGTGCCTTGTGTAGATGAGGGGTGGACCTCGTCCCACCCCATGCCGAGAAAGGCCGGCTAAGGCGTGTCTTCTACGCGCGCTTAGTGGGCGACTCAGGTACCGACCTTTTGGTCTCTCTTACTTGTAGCCTTACACCCTATTGCCGCTGTCCACTGCCGGGTCCGGAAGGGGTTGCTTTAAGTTCCGGGATTCCATCCTCAAATCCATCCTCAAAGATGCTACATAATTCATCTTTGGTCTCATCTACCTTGGTGAGTGTCGACTCTCCAAAAAATGAATCGAAGTCATTGCGGATAAAGCAGGTCCACGTGCTAGGAGTTGCGCTGACCTCCTTGGTGGTGCAATCGAAAGTAACCGAGCGGCAAGAATCTTCCGCTCTAGCCGAGTGGCCTTCAAGACCCAAATGGGCGCCGGTCGGGCCAGTGGTATATCGATTCCCTTTAGCCGTGACCACAGTCCCATCTATCGTGACCATGGTCGCAAACCCGCAGGTACCCACGTGCTTCCCCTGGACATCGTACGCGGTTTGTTTGGCGTGTTTAAAATTTATCTCCTCTTTTCTTTCAGATAGAGGACTGTGTTTTTTGATGTCAAGCTTCAATCGCTCCGAAGGAAAAGCATCCAAAACGTAACAAACCGGTTTTTTTCCGGTAGCACGGGCGTCGCTTGATGGCATAACGATGCCAACCATCATTGTCATTACCGCTATAACGCTATAAAAAAACGTGGCCTTGTTCATAAACAGTATCCTCTCGCTTGGTTGTCAGATTGTGTCCGCACCGCGTGCGAGCCTTGCGACTGCTCCTGTACACGCACGCTCGAGACACACTAAGGCAATACCATTGCCATGAGGGACGTTCGTTAATAGCTAATATTAGCAATTGGTTATGGAACTAAGTGCCTCGCGGCTGGGAGGCGCTGCAACCCTTTGCAACCAAAGATTGCAACGCGTCGTTGCAACCGCGCGGGTTTACTCCTCGGAAGCGGGTGCTAGCAACGCCCAGCCGTTGCATGAGCCGCCACAGCGTCGTGCGATGGACCCCGAGGCTCGCGGCCGCGTGGGCGATGTGCCAGCGGTTGTCCTCGAGCACGCGACTCAGGGCAACCGCGTCCAACGGATAGCGACCCTCGGACTTATGCGGCAGCGCATCCGCAAAGACCGGCGCGGCTGGGCCAACGCATAGATAGGCCGGCAGATCGCTCCGCTGGATGCGATCGGCTCCCGTGTTGACGCACGCGTACTCTATAGCGTTGCGCAGTTCGCGCACATTTCCCGGCCAGGGGTGGCGCACAAGTACTCCCATAGCATCCTCTTCAATGCCTGCGATGGGCCGGGGACGCAATTTTTTGCATTGCTCGATGAAGTGCCGGACGAGCAGCGGGATGTCCTCGCGACGCTCACGGAGCGGAGGCAGCTCGATCAACGCGATATTGAGGCGGTAGTAGAGGTCGATGCGAAACCGTCCCGCGCGCACCTCTTCATCGAGGGGCTTGTTGGTTGCGGCGATGATTCGGACGTCAAGCTCGCGCGTCTTATTGCTCCCCAACCGCTCGATACGCTTGGTTTCCACAGCTCGCAACAGCCGGGCCTGGGCCGCAGACGACATGTCCCCGATCTCGTCTAGAAACAGTGTGCCTCCCTGAGATGCCTCAAAGCGCCCGATCCGCTCCTGGATCGCCCCGGTGAAAGCGCCCTTCACATGACCGAACAATTCGCTTTCCACCAAGCTGTCGGGGATCCCCGCACAGTTGACGCAGACCCAGGGACCCGAGCTTCTGGCACTCAGCTGGTGTAGGGTTTGGGCGATGATCTCTTTGCCGGTACCGGTTTCACCGCAGACGAGTGTCGTCACGTCGCTTCGAGCTAAGCCTTCGAGGCGCTCGTGGACCCGACGCATCGCGTCGGAACACCCAACCATCGCCGGCGGGTGGTGAGCCACCCTCTCGGCCGCCGAAGTCACCGTAGCCATAGGCTCCCCTCCCTCTTTTTGTGGCCAGGAAGGCGCGTGAACACCAGCGGCGCGCCCTCATCGCCCTCCACCTGTCGTCCCTAACGAGCGACACTGCCTGGAACAGGTTTTGGGGCAGTAACCAGAATATCAAAGCCATATGGGCACTTCGATAAATTCGTTTCCAGTGGTAGCTAACCGTGAATAACCAAGGATGATTAAAGGCTGGTTAGTGGTGTTTTGTACACGGCTACCGCTTGCCTTATAGGATGCCGTTTACCATCGCTGCTTTAGGTTGCG
>JBIMKD010000349.1:0-12139 GCA_043673815.1 Chromatiales bacterium | reverse complement strand
TCGGTCACGTATTCCATGGTGAGTACGATGCGCTCCTCTCCCTGACCGAGTGGAGTCACCCGATGGTACAGTTTGTCCCCATTAAAAACAACGAGCATCCCGGGCGCCAAGGCCAGGGATAAAAACACGGTTTCGCGCTCTGGATCGTCGCGGTAGAGCTGGTATTCCAGCCGGCTGCGGGAGCGATCGACGAGGCCAAGCAACACCGTATAACGCAACCCCCGATAGTAGGACGTGTCGTAATGCCATCCGATATGGTCGCCGGGTTCCGTGTAGCAATATAAGGCGTAGGTGTGAGGATCGTCCCCGGGACAAGGTAAGAGCGATCGTCCGGTGATAAAGCTCAAACCCTGTGTGAACTCCGGTAGCGTATATAAAGTTTCGAAAGCTGGCGCCATGCGGTCCAACACGAAGCGGCTTACGCTACCGCCTTTCTTGTGTTTTGGGAGGTAGTTTCTGTGCACCGACGACCGTAGTTGCGGAAGTTGCGCCAGTAAGGGTTGCAGTTTCTCGGGACCGAGAAGCCTGTCGACGACTAGAAACTCATTCTGGGCGGCGAACTTTTGCTTGAGTTGATCGATCTCAAACTGAGCGAACATGGTTTCTAGCGAAGTTAAGGTTCCCGCGGCGCGACGAAGGCACGGATCGCACTGGAGCGGCCGCGCTGAGGGTTCATCGTCGGTTTCCCCCGGTATTGAAATCCTGCGTATATGTCTGAGCGCGGGCTTTTAAAAAAAGTAAAGGCACACCGAAACAACAAGGGAGCTGATGAATATTATATCTCGTATTATTAATACTACACAACAAGAGCTCGTTTGTAGCATAATAGACACATCGCCCCTGCATTTTCCGGGAAGGATTCAGCGATGCCGCTATGATCCCGGCATCGAGCCCGAATCCCCGCAGTACATGCAGGGCCACAAAAAACGTCGACGAACAGGACATAAGAGCATGAACTTGCTTAAGCCATTGTTTTTAGTTTTTGGACTGGTGTTGCTCGGCCTGCTCGTGCGGGACATGGATGCTAATGAAATCCTACGGCACGTCCAGCAGGTGGGCAGCGCGGGTATCGGTTTCGTCATCGTCCTCTATGCGGTGACGTTTCTGGCCGATGTCGCCGGTTGGCACCTCACCTTTGAGTCCATCCCGCTGAACCTTCGTTGGTTGCAGCGCCTTTATATCGTACGCATGACGGGCGAGGCCTTTAACAACATTACGCCGCTTGGCGCCATGGGCGGCGAGCCGGTGAAGGCCATGGTGCTCAAGTCGCGTTATGGCGTGAACTATCGCGAATCGGGCGCTTCCTTGATCCTCGCGAAGACCGTCATCCTCATCTCGCTGGCGTTCTTTCTCGGCCTCGGCTTCTTGGTCCTGATTCCCGCCGAGCAAATCCAAAGCTCGTATAAAGCCGTCGCGGGAATTGGACTGGCCGGTTTCGGTACGACCATCACGCTTTTTTTCCTCGTACAACGCTTTCGCTTGTCTTCCTGGCTAGGGCGGCTAGCGGGGGGATCGGCGTTAGGCTATCGAGTAGAAGCGGCCTTGCGCGTCATTCACGAGGTGGAGGATCGGCTCGTGAGCTTTTACACCGAGCGCCGAGCCCGTTTCGCGGGGGCGCTGGCCTTAGCGTTTATCAACTGGCTGCTCGGGGTTGTCGAGATCTATGCCTTGATGCAATTTCTCGGTTACCCGGTGTCTTTTATGGACGCCTGGATCATTGAGGCGATGGCGCAACTCGTGCGCGCGGGAACCTCGTTTATCCCCGCGAGCATCGGCGCCCAAGAAGGCGCGATTATCCTCGCCTGCTCGGCGATTACCGCGGACCCGACCCTCGGTTTCGCGCTCTCGGTCATCCGGCGCGTCCGCGAGATCGTTTGGATTGGCGCCGGGATCGGGCTTTGGTGGCTGTATTCCGTTGGCGAGACCAATTCTCGAATAGAGCGGGACTCTATTCCCGAGGCTCCTCTGCCTTAGTCCAGGGGTTTTTCCCGTGGGCTTCACGTCCGTTAACACGCTCGCCGACTTTTTCTGGGCTAGGATGCATGGCGTGCGCGGAGCAACAACGACGTCGTCGCGATCATGCCACCGGCAGCGATCCCAGGTGCATGGAGGTTGGAGCGGGTGATGGGAATCGAACCCACGCCACCAGGTTGGGAACCTGGAGTTCTACCATTGAACTACACCCGCAGTGCCTAAGATTCTAGCGCGTTGTAACGGCGGCTCACAACTTTATTCACCAATACCCCGCAAGCGAAATATTCGTTCACTTTCCGTCCTTGTAACCGCCGACCACGGCATCCTCCGACCAAGGTAGATGGCGGTAACGGCTGGTGTCGTTCTCGCCGAGAAACGGGTGTTTGATGATATCGAAATACGGTGAATCATCGAATTCCTTGGGCGTATACAAACGTGGATTGCGGACGTAGACACGCAGTTTGCCCCCACCTCCCCGATGCATAACCGGCCTTATTGGATAGGCTACGCTCTGGAACGCCTCGACCAGCATCGTCGCACAAGTACAGCGCGCGTTCACGCCGGCGTTGTGCTCAAACAAGGTCGAACGCCAGCGCCTGGGGAGAAGGCCGTAGGGGAACATAAAACGCGCCAGATCCAACAACTGGCGGACGTCATAATCATGGCCGAGGCGCTTGATGGCGCTCGCCACCACATGCTGCGCGTCTTGCCTGGAGATATTGGTGGGCCGGCAGATGCGCAGATGATGGTCTTTATAATGGCTGAGCGGCATGACCACCGTGCCTCGACCCATGAGCGACTCGACGAGCAATTGGGCGCTGGGATCGCCTTGATAAAATTTCGACAAGCGCTCGCGTAACGCCGGGCTGTCGGTATCATGAATGCGCCCGATATAGAGTGCCGCATGGGTCCAGACGCTCTGCGTGATGGTCTTAACGACCTCGCTCAAGCGCGTCCTGCCCTCGACCAGGATCACATCGCACGGCCGCAGCTCATAGCTCAAGCGCTCGAAATCAACGAGCGGAACATCGCCTCCCGGCCGCTCAGCCGTCAGCCAAGCCGCCGCCTGCGCCCAAAGCCAGGTTTGTAGCGTCCGAAACATTATTGGAATCTGTCGCGAGATCCGGGCCCTCTGTACCGAGCTGCTTCACCACCGGTGATGCGAGATGTGAATTGATATACTTCGCGGGCGGGGTATGAACCCCGCCCTTGACCAAAGGGGAGAGCTGCGCTTCTCCCCTTTGGAAACCCCATCGCTATGGTACCCGCGGCAAGACCGCGGGTTATGCGTTTAATGATACCAAATCTAGAACCGCGCTTGATCGGGCCGGTCCAATGACATGCACGGTAGCGAGCCTAAGAGATCGGTGGAACTTAGGGCACCGTTCGGTTTCGGTGCCGCCACTGGAAGAACCGAGATGGGTCTCACGGATAGCGAACGCGATTAATCCACGGCAAGATGCGATCCCTTATACTAAGGTATGTTATCCGCCCTACTAACTAAGGCCTTCGTCGGACCTCGTTGAATTACGATGAATAGCTGCACCCCGACGATCGTGGTCGTGGACGACAGTCCGGCCGTCAGGCGCTTCTTTAAGAGCAGTATTGCGCCGCTTGATGTCAACGTACTGTTATTCGCGACGGCGGAAGAGTCGCTGGCCTACTTGAACGCTTCCGAAGCCGCGCTGGTATTCTTGGACATCATCATGCCGGGCAAGGATGGTTTGACCTTTCTTGAAGAATTCCGGCGCAACCCGTTGCATCAGCATACGCCCGTGATAATGATCAGCGCCAAGGATTACCGCCAGGACCGAAGCATCGCCAAGCGTCTCGGGGCCACCGAGTTCGTGGCCAAACCCGTTGCCAGCAAAACCATTCAGGATCTGGCCGTCAGGTATACCCATGCGAAGGTCCGCCAAGCGGCAGCCGGGTGATGCAGGAGGCTTATCTTCGCTTTTGGGGCGTGCGCGGCTCCTATGCCGTGCCGGCGGCGACCCACCTGCGAGTGGGCGGCAATACCTCCTGTGTCGAGATCCGCTCCGACGATCACGTCCTCATCTGCGACGCCGGGACCGGGATCATCGGTTTGGGTGACAAGCTACTTGGAGAGGCCAGGCGCCTGCCTCTCATGGTGCTTTTTACGCATTATCACTGGGACCACATTTGCGGCCTTCCGTTTTTTCAGCCGGCGTTCAAATCCGGTTGGGATATCCAGTTTTTCGGACCCGGGCCCAACGGCGCCGAGATGAAAAAACGCCTATCAAGTCAGATGAAATCGCCCTATTTCCCGGTGGAGACCGAAAGCTGGATCGCCGACATTCGCTATTTAGAGCCTCGCGGCCCTTGTCTGGATCATGGTCCGATCCGGATCAATTATCACCATGTCCATCACCCCGGGCGAACCTACGGGTACCGGATGGAAGTCGCCGGCAAGAGCATCGCCTACGTTCCCGATCACGAGTATTTATTTCAGGCGCGCTCGCTCGAGAGCCGTGCGCATGAGTTTTCCGCCGCCGACCGGGAATATCTCGCGCATATCGAGCGGGAGGAACGGACCTCCGAGACCGCATTGATACACGGCGCCGATGTTCTTATTCACGACGCGCAGTACACGCCGAAACAGTACGCAGAAAAGCGCGGATGGGGCCATTCGTGTTTCATCGACGCCGTCAACCTGGCGATCGACACCGAGGTCAGGGCGCTGTACCTTTACCATCACGATCCCGCGAGCGCCGACGCCGACATGGATAAAATCCACTCGCAATCGCTTAAGATCATCGCGGCGCGCGGCTCGCCGTTGAAATGCTACGTCGCGCAAGAAGGCATGACCTTAAACCTCTCGGAAATCTAACGGATCGCCTTCGCCAATGAAGATCCTCGTGAACGGCGCTGAGATGGTGATCCCAGAGGCGGCCACGATCGACCATCTGCTCCATCTCCTCGAGTCCAAAGGCCGCTTTGCCGTCGAGATCAATGGCGAAATCATACCGCGCAGCCAGTACGCGCACCATCGGCTGGCCGCCGATGACCGCGTCGAGGTCGTGCGCGCTATCGGCGGGGGCTAAGCACGGCTTGCCGTTTCGTATGCCAGGCCAAATCACCAAAGAAGACTTCCTCACCATCGCCAATGTGCGCTACCGCTCGCGGCTATTGGTCGGGACCGGGAAATACTGCGATCTCGAGCAAACCCGCCTCGCGATCGAGGCGAGCGGCGCCGAGATCGTGACCGTGGCTATCCGGCGCACGAATATCGGCCAAGACCCGAGCCAAGCCAATCTGCTGGATGTACTGCCTCCGAGCCGCTATACGCTCTTGCCGAATACCGCCGGGTGCTACGACGCGCAATCCGCCATCCGGACCTGCCGGCTAGCGCGCGAGCTGCTCGAGGGTCACACCCTGGTGAAGCTCGAAGTGCTCGGCGATGAGAAAACCCTGTTTCCGGCCATACCCGAAACGCTCGACGCCGCCGCGACGCTCATCGAGGAAGGCTTCCAGGTTATGGTCTACACCAATGACGATCCGGTCATGGCCAAGCGCTTCGAGGCCATGGGCTGCGTCGCGGTGATGCCGCTCGCCGCGCCGATCGGCTCGGGGCTCGGCATACGCAATCCCTATAACATCCGCACCATCGTCGAAAACGCGGGCGTGCCGATCTTGGTCGACGCCGGTGTCGGTACGGCCTCCGACGCGGCCATCGCCATGGAGCTCGGCTGCGACGGGGTGCTGATGAACACCGCGATCGCCCAGGCGAAAGAGCCGATCTTGATGGCCTCGGCCATGCGCAAGGCCGTCGAAGCGGGCCGCGAGGCCTATCGCGCCGGACGCATTCCGCGGCGCGCTTACGCCAGCGCCTCCTCCCCGATCGAGGGTCTCTTCTTCTAAGGCCGCGACGATGGCCGAGGGTAGCGATCCCAACGCCGCCACGCCCTCGAGCGCCCCACCCCGCCGTTCGATTCGCAGCTATGTGCGCCGCGAAGGGCGCATCACCGAGGCGCAACAGCAGGCCCTGGCCATGTGGTCCGAGCGCTTCTGCATCGGGCCTGGCACCGAACCGCTCGATTTTAACGCCATTTTCGGCCGCGACGCCGAACGCTATCTGGAAGTCGGCTGCGGCGCGGGCGAGGTTTTGATCGCATTGGCGAGCGAGCATCCGGAAAATGACTACCTCGGCGTCGATGTTTACCGCCCGGGGCTCGGGCGGCTGTTGCGCGGGCTTGCCGAACGGAAGCTTGAGAACGTACGCATTCTGTGTGGGGATGCGGCCAGTCTCATCGACCGTCAGGTGAGCGATCAAAGCCTCGCCGGCGTGTATGTATTCTTTCCCGATCCCTGGCCCAAAAAACGGCATCATAAACGCCGTCTGATGGGTCCGGAATTCGTGGCCATGCTGCGCCGGAAGCTCTGCTCGCACGCACGCGTTTTCTTGGCGACCGACTGGGAGGATTATGCGCAGCATATCGTCCAGGTCATGGACGAAGACGGCGGATTCGTAAACCTCGCCGGCCGGGCCGTCTACGCGCCACGTCCGCGCTGGCGGCCGCTTACGCGCTACGAGCAGCGCGCGCACGCGCGCGGCCACTGCATTCGAGAACTCCTATACGCGCTCGCGTAAGCACTCCGACTGACGGCGATCAAGCGATCCCTTCATCGTGCCGATGACTCGCCCGCACCGGTCCCGATGGCGTTCTTCGCCGTCGATGCGGCCGGCAATGTTGACCCTGTCAAGTGTAAAATCGTAAGGAGACGCCGATGCCTCACGGAATGATGCGTTCCATAGCCGCCCTCCTCCTCACACTCCTGACTTTGAATGCCCAGGCCGTCGAGGAGGTTATCTATTATCATAACGATGCCTTGGGCTCACCCATCGCCGCGACCGATGAACAAGGCCGCGTGGTATGGCGCAAGTCGTATACGCCTTACGGCCAGCCGATCGACCAAGTGGCCCCGAACGAGCCCGGCTACACCGGTAAGCTCGAGGAGCCCGACCTCGGGATCCAGAACTTCGGTGCCCGCTGGTACGACCCTCGGATCGGCCGCTTCCTCGCCATCGATCCGGCGGGCTTCGACCCCCAGAACCCTTAGAGCTTCAACCGGTATGCGTACGCCAATAACAACCCCTACAAATACGTCGACCCGGATGGGCGGGTGGCGGAAACCGCACTCGATGTCATCAGCCTCGGCCTGAGCGCTAACGCCTTCCACAACGATCCCTCGCTCGCTAACGGCCTCGGTCTCGCCTATGACGCCTTGGCGACCGCCGTGCCGATCTTGCCCGCGGGGTTTGGTATCATCAAGAATGCTGCTAACGCCGCCGGCGATGCTGCGAAAGCCGCAAGAAGTATAGAAACTCCGCATGGTCTGGCGGTTCAAGGGGATAGTGCTGCAGCTCGTGCGGCGTTACAGGAAGTGCAGGCCGGAGCAACCGTCTACCGGCAGGGTTCATTCGGTGTGCAAAACACTACAGACGCTCAGTTTTGGTCGATGCGGAATCCTGCAATGACGGCGGGCTTCGCTAATAAGATGGGCATGCCAGGATCTGCCGCGAAGCCCGACTGGATTATGGGAGGTAGGGTTCCACCTGGTTCACCCGCAATAACTCGTTCTGCTCCGGGGATCGGCTCTAATTCTGGAGGTGATATCGAAGCCGTTGTGCCGCCCGCCGGTGTGCAAAATCTTTGGTTCCACATGCCGGACTGAAGCGGCTTTGATGCGCGTCATGCAGCTTCAAAGTAATCAGGATCTTCTCGAGTTTCTCCTGGGTTTTGCGAACGAACTCGAAGCCCGTGGAGAAACCCAGCTTGCAAAAGACGTTATGTTCGCAAGTCGCTTCGCCAGTGGGTCGGCTTCCGAGTTCCTACACGAAGCCCATCAAATTCTGACGAGAATAGATGGCTCCAAACCGTCAGTTCTGACTACTGAACAATCTAACGGCGTAAAGGCCGTGATCACCGAGATCAACGAAGCCTTTCGGAAAATAGGTGGTGCGTGAAGCGGGAGGCGAGGTGACGCCATCCTTTTTCCAGGGCGGGTTTGTTGGGCGCCACCTCATGACTCGAACTCGTTGCGCGGTACGCCGGACCGACGAATGATGGACTGAAGCGTGCCTATGCGGAGCTCGGGATGATTTGGCACCGGCACCGTTATCGTTTGTGCCCGGCAGCTTTCTCTGCATCACGATGTGGCTACCCCGCTGACGCACTTCCACGAATTCACGCCGGTTGAGAATAGCGCATACCTCTTTGCCGGAAAGAGCTCTCAATTTACCCAACGGCAACGGGCACCCGCGTTACGTACACTTCCTCGTGGAAACGTTGCTTGATCTCGTCAGGCGAAGCGGATTCAAAGAATAGCTCAAGAGCCTCTCGAAGGTTGTCGCGCGCCTCTTCAATAGTCCCACCCTGGCTCGCAACATCCAGCTCAGGGCAGAGCGAAACATAGCCTCTCCCTCACGCGCTGTAAGTTGCTTTTGCATAACATCTACTCCATCTACGAATCCAGTCTACGAATATAGCCCCCCAACAGGATATAAAAGGCCGATCCGGCGACGACAGCCAACACCACCATGATGGCCACAGCGGCGTTTATGCCAACCAGGCAACCAAGGACACATCAACGGCGACCAGTGCGCCGAAGACAATCTTGAGCCAGCCAAGAGTTTCTTGATGCGTTCTGCCTGTGACATGGGCTCATTCTAGCCGGAAGCACGGTAAATTTGTTCTCCGTGTGACGTCTCAGGCAAGGGCAGCAGCGCAAGCGTTTTTTGTCATGCGCAGGTAGTCGAAGACCAAGCGCACGTTGCATCCTCAGCGCGCCAAGCAAGGCCATTCCCTGGCCCTGGCTCTCAGGGTGAGTTCTCGCATCTTCTGCGCGACGCTGGAGACGCCTTTGGACTTGATGACACCGATTGCGAAGCGTCGCAGGCGGGTGATGTTTCCGGGGCCGTGGCCGGTGCGGATGCGGCTGCCGCGATCCGAGGCTGCAGGCCATCTCGTGCGATGCTTTCAAGCCTCAATAGCTCGGCATCGTGGTCCAGGGTTCGAATGCCATTGGTACGCCTTTGGAAGCAGTCATTCCAATGATCAAATCGCCCCCAATCGTATTAGCGAATGACGAGATGTCAGCCAGGAACTCGGTTTTCGCGTCATCATTTTTACCATAGGTCTGACGCTTGTACTCGATTTCACGCGATTCAGCCGCCCCTATCTCAATGAGGCGTTGCAAGTGGCCTTCGTCAATCTTATCGAAGCCGAGGTGCAGCAATGCCATGCTCTGAGCCTCCAAAGTACAGCTCGTAGATGCTATGCACGACCGCTTCGGTCGTATTCATGCGCATTACCTCACCTTTGAGTTTAACTTAACTCACCCCCATCAGAGGTTAACCCACGCGGTCCTGCATAGCATCTACGATTTCTTGTTTCCGTCGCTCACGGTGACGAAATACCGGTTAGCGAAATCACGCGGTTACGAAAGTCAATGTACTCGTCACCCAATTTGCCGGCGATTTGGGACAGGCGGTAGAAGCGGTTGGTAGAAGGGCTTTCCCTGCGAGCCATCTCGAGAACTAGGCGATCAACATTCACGACGGTCCAGCATTCATGAAACCCGTTCGCTCGGGCTTTCTGGTGGCTTTTTTCGGCCTCGCCGATACGGTTGTGAATATTCGAGAAATCCATTCCGCCCTTGACCTCGATGGCGATGATGTTGCGATACACACCCGGGACCATTTCTTCTCGAATGACAATGTCCGGGTCAGAAGAGAACTCGATCAAGACGCGGCGCCCCGCTGCGTTCTTAAGTTCAATGCAGATCGGCTCGGTCGCCACGGCAGCGTGGGCTACAATGCCGCTAATCGCGTCGAAGACCTTTACGATCCCGGCAAGGCCTAGCTTGACGTTGTGGCCACCGCGAAGTTGCGGGCCAACTGTCAAGAGGGCAAGGTCTTCCAGCAATTGCCGCGTAATGCGGTCAACGCCAATTCCATCGAGTAGCGCGGCGGCGGAACCGACGAGCGCCGGACATAGTTCATCGAGCCGCTTAGATTGGGCCGCGGTTAGCGCGCCCTTCTCTTCCATAGACTTGAACCCGGTGAGACCGAATTGCGTGGTGTAGAAAGCCTTTTGACTGAAGCCTAGCAGCAATCGGTAATAACCAAGCAGGCGGGGAGCACTGGACAGCAGACCTGGGACGGCGAACATCAGCTCACCACGAAGTCCGCGGGTCGCCAATTGCGTAAGGCTTGCGCTTGGGACTATGCGGGCAAGCTCTGCATCGATGTTCTTGATATCCAGCTTGCCGACAGCTTCGCTCAGAGCGTGTTGCAGATACAAGCCGCGAATCTGTTCAAGGGCGAAAGCAAAGTCGATTTGTAACTGCGGAGCGGGTATCGAGATGGGCACGCTACGCGACTCTCACGATGCGCGCAAATAGCGCCCCCAATCTCTCAGCGGCGAGCCTCACATATTCAGGATGCAGTTCGATGCCGACATAGTTGCGTCCGGTCTCCTCGCAGACAAGACCGACCGTCCCGGAGCCGAAGAAGGGATCGAGGACATAGTCACCTCGATGGGTGGAGGCGAGGATGCACGGCCTGATCAACGCCGGCGGGAAAGTCGCCGCATGGGGCAAGGATAGGGGTTGCGTGTTGACGTTCCAAACCGAGCGCTTATTGCGCCCATTCCCTTCAAGAATCGAACTTCGATCATAGTAGTATTGCTCGCACTTGGTGAGCAAAAACAAGTATTCATGGGCTCGGGTTGGACGGTCCTTTACGCTCTCAGGCATCGCATTCGGCTTGTGCCAGATGATGTCGCTACGTAAGTACCACCCATCCTCCTGAAGCCGGAACGCGAGCCGCCAGGGAATACCGAGAAGGTCCTTGGGCTTGAGCCCTTCAGGAGTGTCAGGGCGAACATCCATTGCTCTTGCGGCGTTCTTTTTGTCAGGTGCACGCCAGCCCCGATTGCCACTTGTGTAGCCATCCCCGATATTTAGCCAAAGCGTCCCGTCATCCTTCAGAACGCGCTTGATCTCGGCAAAAATCCCGACAAGTCTGTTGAGGAACTGCGAGAGGGTCTCCTCGAGACCAACTTGACCGGGCAGGTTGTAATCCCGAAGTCCCCAATACGGAGGTGAAGTGACGACCGATTGAACGGCCTTGTCTGGGAGTCGAGCCAAGACTATGTGCGCGTCACCTTCGATGATGCACGACGACTCGATCTTTAATGATTCTGGGGGATCTACCTTAGCTTGTTTCAATCCCGCCTCCTCCGATCTCTTTCTTGCGCATATTCTATCCGGTACGTCGCCAGGTATCACCTCTTGACGCCGAACGCCCCAGCTCGCAGCCTGGCTGGGTTGAGCGTTGTTTGCGAACCCGGGAATTGCGGCTCGGAGATCCCCGGGTTACGGCGCAAACGGCGCGCCTAACCTCGGCTACGATTTCTCGCGATCAAGTGGCAACGGTTCGTACCTGGGACGGGAGCTTGTTTAGGATTAGCTGTTGAAGTTGGACCTTTTTGCTTGCGTTGTCGATGTCAATGCCAACAAGATTTCCGTTGGCATCGTAGTCCACCACAACCCCTTAGGAAATTTCTAGGCTCTCAACACTCGGCTGTTCGGAGAGGTCTATATACAAGGAGTCGGTGTCGGCATAGTAATTCAGTTTCATAGCTTGAAACCTTGGTCTGGGAACGCATTATGGACCTTATCTTACCCGCAAGGGGGTATGCACTTAGCTCCGGTTGTTGTCCCGGCGCCCGCTCACCAAGGCCTGGTACGGTAAGGGGGTAATCGCCACGGCCTGCTGGAGCAATCGATAGAACAGCTTCCCACGCGAACGCGAAGTCCGTCGGTTGAAGCGAAACGTGAACTCATCAAGATAGTAATCCAAGTGCTCTCGCCGGATCGCCCCCTGATACGTGCCGAGCCACCAGCGGTCCAGCAGCGATGCCACTCGGTGGACCCGCGGCATCACATGGGCGGGATCGTCGCTGCCGCGGATGACCTTGCGCTCGTGACGGTACCCCAAGCCCGGAAGCCCCAGGTAGGTCGGCAGACCATCGGTGACTATCCCGCTGCCCGGCAGGATGGCCTCTTGCACAAAGGGCAGAAGACTCTCTGCCGACGAATCGCGAATCCGTCGCATGCGGATGCGGCCGATCGCACG
>JBIMKD010000348.1:0-9756 GCA_043673815.1 Chromatiales bacterium | reverse complement strand
TGCGCTCGCGCAGAGCCAGCGCTTCGATCACGGCTGGCGGTTGCTCGCGCAAACCTACCGTGCCCACGTCGCGGCTCCGGATAACGTCGTTGCATTCCCTGGCACCAGGGCACACTGATGATCAGTTTGAGACCTACACCCAAGCGCAAATCACTTTGGTCTGGTTTGAAACCGTGGGCCAGCTCTTGTCCGCCTTCACGATAAACCCGCGGGTGTCGGCGCTCCACTGTTCTTGAACGTCGCGGTTGTAGTTTAGATAGAGCTTGCCGTCGATGACGGTAAATGCCGCCGGATCGGTCGCCGCCTTATAGCCACCCGCCATTCCGAACGCGCAAAAACCGCCGTATTGCGGCGCGTACTTGGCCGGGTCGGCTGCAAAGACGTCGCGGTTCGCCTTCGACGCGAAATGGAACGTCGAACTTTTATAGGCCTTGTGTTCCGCCAGGCCCTTCAGCGGGTTCTTGTCGTTGAAGTAGGCCACCACATCAAAGCCGCGCAACGCAACACCGTTCTTTTCGAAGAACTCGCCGGCCCAGGCAGGTGTGGCCGCAATAAGCAGCGCGACCGCTAAAGTGACGAAATTGGGAAAGCTCGGTCCACGGAAAAATCGTTGCGTCATGATTGCTCTCCTTGAAATGTTGAACACTGTTGCGAGCGCATGCGCTCTTTTTCAGTGGCAACCATCGCCCGTTGGCGCCGGTTGGTGACTGTATTTGTCGTGATGCCGCCACCAGTCGTAGGGTGGTGTTTGCGGCCATCCTGCGGGCGAGTCCTCCCAGGTTTCCTGTCTGCCAAAGGGCGTCAGATCCAGGTAACTCCAAACCGTGCCGAGCATTTCGTCGCCGCGGCCGCTGGTGAAATAGGTGTGGTAGACGCTGTCGCCATCGCGCAGGAACACGCTCACCCCCGATTTCTCCTCCTCGCCAACGCTCACGCCGAAATCGGTGTTGAAATCGGTGCCGAAAGACGAGTACCACGGCACCGTCCAGCCCATGCGTTGCCGGTACGCCTTGAGCTTGGAATACGGCGCACGCGACACCAAGACCAACGAGGTATCGCGCGCGTGCAGGTGCGAGAGATGGCCGATATCGTCCACGCTCATCGAACACCCCACACAGCCTTCGCTCCACGCGGGACCGAACATCACGTGATACATAATCAGTTGCCGGCGCCCGTCGAACATATCGATGAGGCGTGCTTTACCGTGATCGCCCTCAAAGACATAATCCTTGTCAATCCTCACCATGGGCAGGCGGCGGCGCTCTGCCGCGAGCGCGTCGTGCGCGCGGGTGGCGGCCTTTTCTTTGACCAGAAGTTGATCTCGCGCCACTTGCCATTCGGCCTTCGACACGATTCGCGGAAGATTGTTTTCATGCTTACTCATGCTGATTCTCCTTTTGACGGCTAGTTGAACTGGCGGCTATCGGCTTTGTGGCGCTTTTTTTTCGCCGAATCCGTTTCTTCGCCAGGATGACGGCGATACCGCCCGTCGAAGTCGCGCCGGCGAGCATTAGCGCTGCGGTGGTTAGGCATGCGGGACACATGGCGTCCTCCTTTCACTTTGACAACGGAGTGCGGGAAACCTAATCAGCGCAATGGTTGGAAGAAAAACGAATGCCCTTGGCGTAAGCAGTATCAATACGTACACACACCCTTGGGTTTCCGGGCACAGCGGTGGTCAGGTAACGGCTTATGTTTAGTTCCTTGGTCAATCGGGTTGTTACTGACTAGTCGATTGGGGAAGGTGGAAATCGACACCGATTTCCCACCCCTGCCGTCCGTTAAGAGGATTTTTTGTTTTTGGCGCTGGCTTTGGCCAAATTCTCCTTGACGCGCAACTTCACGATTTTGGCGATCAGGGCGTAAGGATGGGTTTGTCGAGTGGAAACTGCAGATTGTCCTTGGACCCTGCGTAAACCGCGATCGCTTTCTTGAACTGCTGATCTCCGCCGGTAACCGGCGGATAGAATCCGATATGCTTTTTGAACGCCGCGAAATACGCCAATTGACCGTGCAGCATGAACGCGGGAATTTGATAGCTGATGGTTTCTTGTGCGTCCGGTGCCGCTTTGCGGATAGCGGTTCTTATCTTTTTTAGGATCGCCTGAATACTGGATGGTGGCGACGCCGCCACCGAGACGAACATCCTTGCCGTCGGCGGCCTCGATCGCGTGTTGCAGCGCAGCGTGTATTCCATCGGTGATGAAGTGGAACGTAGTCCTGCCGTCCATGGTGATCGACGCGCGCGGGTGGTGAGTCAGCACAAAAACCGGCGTGTGGTACGGCGGATTATCCCCCCACCATCCGTTCCAACTTTCATCCGGCCAGGGCCCGCGCACTGGCCCGAACATGTTACGGCCTAGAATCCATGCGCCAAGATTGCGGAACCCGCGTGCCGCGAAATCATCGTCTACGCCCGTCGTGCCGGCGCCATCACCAAACGTTTGCTGAAAGGTTTTTGTAGGGAATATCCACTTGTGCAGATCGAGACCGCCAACGCCGAGGGGATTTGCGTGGTCCTGGTTCGGGCCTGCGCCGTAGCCGTCGATGGATATCGCGAAGTTGTGTATGCGAAGCTTGGACATGGTATGGCTCCTTTATGCGTTCCTTGTTGTCTCGTGTTCGTGGCGCCTATGTCGCCGGCAGTATTTGAGGATTCCAGGCAATTTCCCATAGGTATTGGTCTGGATCCTGGAAATAGCCCGCGTAGCCGCCCCAGAATGTGTCGCATGGCACCTTTACGATCACCGCACCGGCGCGGCAGGCCTGCTCTATAACGGCATCGACTTCTTGCTTTGACCCTACGTTATGGCCAAGCGCAATCTTGGCCGTGCCCTCTTCCGCAAGCGGGATTCCCGCGTCCGTGGATAGAGATTGGGTGGGCCAAAGCGCAAGCTTCAGACCGGATTCGAGTTCAATGAAGACCACCGCACCGTTCTCGAACTCCGTGCCGATAATCCCCGGCGTTTGAAAACCAAGTCCGTCTCGATAGAACGCAAGCGAGGCTGCCAAGTCTCGAACGCCCAGGGTGAGAACCGTGATCCGCGGGTGCATGTCATACCTCCGTTACGAAGTTACCGCTAGGCCTTTTCGACCAAGGCAGCAAGCTGTTCAGCGCACTGGGCCCAACCTTCGTGAAAGCCCATTTGTTCGTGGGCTTCGACATCGGCGTCACTCCAGTGCGCTATGCGCGCTGTGTATTTCGTCTTTCCGCCCACGTCCTCAAACGTCAGCGTCAGGGTCATGAACGGCTTTTCGGATGGCTCCCACGCCTTGGTGTAGGCATCGGTAACTACCAGACGCTCGTTCTTGACGACTTCTAGATACACGCCCCGATTGGGAAACTCGTTGCCGTCTGGACCTCGCATCACGACTAAGTTTGAGCCACCCGGCCGCAGGTCTACTTCAACGTGCGGCGTTGTCCACGGCAGCGGCGCAAACCACTGTTTCATCAGGGTGGGATCGGTCCACGCCTTGAAGACCTTCTCGCGCGGTGCGTCGATGATGCGGGTCAGAATGAGGTTGCGGCCTTCTCGAGACGTCTTCGCTTTGGAACTGCTCATGATGGCTCCTTTCGGTTAAGGTGGTGTCGATGGATGATACCTGATAGTCGTTCGGGGGAGGGTACAGATCGACATCGACTTGAACTTGTCGGTGAGCCCGCAATGCGCAATGCCGTGCGGTGGAGAATGCAAGCGGCACTCGATCGCCTTAAAGAAGCCGACGTTTTGCTCGGGGAACTATCACGCGAGCTTGGTTACGACTCAAAAGCCGCTTTCAGTCGTGCGTTCAAACGAATCATTGGTGCTTCGGCTGGGGCGGCTCGGCGACCAGGAGGTATCGGTAGATGGGATTGCAACTCCCAATGAGTCTCAGCCCCTCAAAGGGCAGCCCGATTGCAGACACTCCTCACGGGCCGCTGTGGGTCGCAAGTTGCCATCGACTGTTTTGTTTCCGGGTTGATAGGGGTTTGAGGTTTCCTTCCCGACGAGCCTTTCAGGTCAATCGAGGTAAGTGATTAGTTCACGTACGCCTGCGGCCACAGGTCGATTACTTCGCCAATTGAGCCGCATGGTCAACCTGACGACCCTGGCGCCGGAGATCCTCGCGGCGATTCTCGACCAGACGCTGGCCTCCGGAGGTCACATTGTTCGATATTGCGGTTGACCCGCCGGCGCTGTGGGAGGAGCAAAGGTGCGGATCGGGCTTCCGACTACGGAGGATGCGCCAACGCCGGTTTGACCAACGTCGCTCGTTCATTCCTCACCGATTAGTACCTCCGTCCAGGGTCATCCGAAGGCTTCGCTTGTGATTCGTTGCGAGCTGGCATCTAATCGTTCCGACATTCCCTGCTGCCGCACGGGGAATTCCATAGAAAAGTCGGTCCACTATTTGAGAGGGGTTACAGCATGAAATATCTAGTGACTGGTTCTGAAGGGCCTGGGTTCGCTTCTCCTGAGCAGGCTATTGAGGTCTTGGAAAAGGGAATCCTTCCTACTTTCGATGCACTTATGAAGCTAGAAGCAGACAAGAAGATTCTCGCCGGAGGACTTCCGGTGGGAGACCGCGCCTTTGTATTTATCCTGGAGGCCTCTTCCCACGAAGAGGCGGACCAATTACTGCGCGATCTACCCGCATGGGGCGTACTCAAGTGGGCGGTCACGCCTCTCCAGAGCTTTGGAGGACGCGCCAAGAAGGAACGTCGCGCCGTCAAGGAATTCAAGAAACACCTCCAGTAAACACCGACGACAGCACGGACCAGCTACCCTTCGATGTGTATGGCGAGCGACCATGAGATCATGGGCGCCATTAACAAAGCACTCTTAGCTGAACCCCGTCCCGACCACTTCACGGATTACACCCACTGTTGCGAATGTGCGGAACACGATGAGTTGCTGCGTGCGCGAGACCGCGAGACGTTAGCGCTCGAAGATGTGGGCAACGCGGGATGGGACCCGATATGTTTTGTTACCGCGGAGGGGTTTCGCTACTACCTTCCAGCCCTGGTTCGTTTGGCTCTGAGCCGGCCGGATGACCGGAACGCCGGACCCTACTTATCGCAGCTCTTGTTTCACCTCATTGGGGACGGCGAAAACAATCGGCGGGTCAGTTGTTGTTCGCCTGCGCAACGTCGTGCCGTAGTGGAGTTCTTACGGCACGCGGCGAAGACTAGCGACTGTGCTGCTGAGGGTTGTGAGGACGACCTGCAACGTGCCATTGAGATTTGGTCAGCTGATGCGGCCTAATTTGCGTCCAGGAAACGTGCGGGGCGATCGGGTGATGCGTCCCGTAAAATGTTGCATGGCCTGTCTACCATAGGCACCCCTGAATGGGTCGCAAGCCGCATCTGGTTCTGCCACGCGACAAGAACGACGTGGCCGCAGCCGCCGCAGCTCTAAAATATGGGCTGCCCACACTGGAACCAGCGCTGCCTGCGCTCCTGCGGTGGCTCCGCAATCCCAGTTGGCCAGTGGCTGAAGTTATACGTCCGTTTTTCTCGACACATGGAGAAGCTGCGTTGCCCCACGTCAAACGGGCGCTGACCGCGCGGGATGCCCTGTGGAAAGCCAATCTGCTTCGGTCAGTGGTGTCGCATTGGGATCGAGCGCTCGTGGCGCAACTTAAGCTTGAACTGGAAATGCTGGTGACCACGTTTGATGGTTCAGGTACAGACCTTGCCGCCTTCGAGCTGCTGGTCCGGCACCGACTTTCCGATCCCGAATGGCTGCGTCAGTGGCTTGAATTCAAACAGAAGCGCTGGCAAGCACTGCTGGATGAGTCTCGACGACTGGAGGAAATGCTACCTTCTGGATAACGCGCCAGGCAGAATTCGACCCGCTGGTCCGAAGCCCGGCTTTTACACCGCGCTTTACACTTTTCAATACCGCACCGAGGCAGGTCTCGTCGCGGCGATCACGCCGCCAATCCCCAGCTGGAGAAGGTCCGCTTTCTGGCAATGTGGGTGGCTGGAACGGTTGATAGGGGCAAAGCGACCATTTGCTGGAGGTCAGATTTGATCGTGGCCATGGAGCAAGGTACTGTTGGTGGAGCAAGCGATAAACGTCGCTGCCGGTGTTCGGGGGGCACCGCGTTGACGTAGTAATACCTCGCGTTCATCTACTACTACACGAAGATCCACGGGCGTTCGCCGTCCGAGGCAGATATGCAGAGTTTTTTCAGGGTTTCGCCTCCCGCAGTACATCAGAAAGTCCTGAGCTTGGAGAGGCTGGGGTCATCGAGAGGACACCCGGTCAAGCTAGGTCACTCAAGCTGCTGCTGAACCGCGAGCAACTGCCGGACCTGATGTGAGTGCGTGACACTCTCCCCCGTCATCGCACGACGTGAAGACCCGTTTCTCACGCATCAAACTGCATGTCGAGTTACACCTGCACGTCGAGCCTGACATTCAGCGCGCCGATCTCGCTAAGCAGCTTGAGTACGCCATCGGCGCCTGCCGCAGAGGCGTTCGCTGTCGACGATTTTAGCCTCTCATCGGTTTGCGGATGTGACAATCGATAAATTCACAGACTCTGAAATGAGGCAGTACCCGCCTGCGGGGCATGCGCTCTTTAACTAGGTTTCCCGATAGAAGAGTAGCGTGAGGCCGATCATCACGAAGGCCATCGACCAAATCCAGCCGGGAAGGCGCTGATCCGCGCCCGGCAGCCTGAGCTCCAACCAGCGTCCCCACCCCGAGAATACGGCAAAGAGCCCGAGCGGGGCATGCGTCACCTCGGTAAGGAATTCGGATTTGAGGTTAAACATCGCGTGGGAATGGGTCAGCAGGATCGTTCCGGCGAACGCGCACAGCAGAGGGAACACGAACCGCCAGCGCGCCTCTAAGCGCCCGGTGCGCACCATCCATTCGAAAACCGCCAATCCAATGACGACGAGCACTGCGATGCGGTGCTGAAGGACATCGGGGAGCAGCATGCTCTCCCAGAAACCCGCCGGTCCCAAGGGCCAGGCACGCGGATCGTTACGCAAGAACATGAAGGCCGCGAGCCCCAAAAATAGCAACGGCCAATGCCGCGCCCAAGGGGCCTTGCCCGTCCGCTCCAGCACGGCTAAAAGCCCCATCACGAACACGAACAGGCCCGACATGTTGTGATTGAACTCCGACCACGCGTATTCCTCGGGTTGCCGGACCGCGAGCGTGTCATCGATCGGCGCGGCCACGGCAAGCAGATCCGATACCGGCGGCGAGCTCAGGCGCGGCATCTTGGGGACGAAACGTTCGATTACCTCTTCCGGGGCGGCTCGATCGGCGACGATATCGATGGAGGGCGGAAGGGAGGTCAGGGAAGCGGCGGCCAGCAACAGGGTAACACCGAGACCGGCCTCGGCTTCGACAAAGGTGCGCACGCGCAGCGGAGTCGTCACTCCCTCACGCTGCCTGGCCCAACCGCGCACGAGAAAGAAATTCATCGCGCCCAGAATCAAACCAGCGCCGAGAAGCATGGCCTTTGTCAGCACCATCACTCCGTAGCCGGTTCCGATTAAACCGCCCCAATCTCCGACATAGCGCCAGGCGATAAAAAGACCGGGTCCGAGGACCATGATCATGCTTACGATGGCGAGCACCGAAAAGCGGCTAAAGACCGCCGGAGCTAAAGCTCGATCCTCGGGGCCCCGGTTCCAAAGCCTCCAGAAGACCAGCAAATGCACGATACCGCCGACCCAGATGAGCCCACCCGTCTGGTGCAATACCGTAACCGCCATGAGTTGCGCTCGTCCCTCCAAGCGGCTGACGCCATGCGTGAGCCAGGCGGAATCGATCAGCAGCGCGATCGATATGGCCCCCGCGACCGCCCACACCGCGCGCTTGTACGGCTGGGTTAGGAGACAGGCGGCGGCGCCAGCCAACCCAAGCGCTAAGAGTACGCTGCTGAGAACGGTACGGGCATAGTCCGTACTTAAATACGCGGCGACGGGCCAGTGTCCAGCGGCATCCGCCAAGGCCCACGGGTGCAACACGAACAACAAAACGGACCGCGACAGCGCCAGCACCAAGCTCCCGCCAATGACAAACTGCAGCGATCGGCGCAGCAAACGGGTCTTGAGAGGCGAGAGAGCCTCGAAGGGCCGCAACACCCAATGGATGTACGCTATTCCCCCGGCGGCGATGGCGAACCCGATTAGGCTAATTCCACGGAGCAGGACATCCAAGAAACCGGCGAGCTGGGTCATCGGGATCCCGGCGTGAGATGGAAACGCAGGACGCCCTCGGTAATATGGCCATCGGCGGCTAACAGGCGGTAACGGAGCACGGAGGTGCCTGGCGCTAATGTAGGCAAGTGCACGAGGATACGGTCGGGGCCTCGCGGTTCCGCCTGCAGCGAGGTGACTTCTTGGCCGCCGTTGCGCTCCAGCGTGAATCGGCTTAAGCCATGCTCGATGCGGCTGTTCAAACGCAGGCGTATATTCTTTGGGGACTCGGTCAACCGCGCATCCTGGCGAACTGTTGAATCAAGCAGTATTGCATGAGCCCAACTGGTACCGGGGCCGCAGATGGCAGAAAGAATGCCTAATACGGTGAGCCCAGGGTATCGGCGTACTGGCCGGAACCCCCTCGCGGCCATGCCGCGGCAGGTTCTAATCGTTGGCGTCGGCATCGCAACAAATCACGGGTGCGATTCGTAGCTCATCGACGATAGACTGCCGGCACCTGGCAGAGAAAGCGCGCCCGAGGGAACAGTTTGTATGCTAAAACGCAATACACGGGGCCTGTTTGTTATAATCGTCACGGTTCGAGTGGTAATATTCTAGGAAAGTATAATCTATTCACAACACCAGTTGGTTTCTGATGGGGACGGTAACCTCACCGGCGATAGCGGGCACCAAAACATTATATTGTTTCTTCTGAAGCTTTCCTTGCGGTTGCATCCAAGCGGCCCGGCCCCGTGGGTGCCGGTGCGCGCGCCGGCACGAACGCGGTCTTAAGACACTCGGGGGCTCGAGTTGACTCCAGATCACCATCCTAACGGTTCGCAACCGCTTCTGGCATCTTGGTTTCTTGGCGTGCAACGCCACGCCGTGGCCGTGATCTTGTTAGCGCTGGTCGCTGCCTACATCTGTTTCGACTACACCCTTAAACACCTTACGTTCAACACCGACACCTCCGATCTTATTTCGTGGGATCTGCCTTGGCGCCAAGCCTATCGGACTTCTAAAGAGGCATTTCCTCAATATGCCGACACCATCGTTATCGTCGTCGATGGCGACACACCCGATCAAACCCGCGACGCGAGCCTGCGGCTCGCAAAGCATCTCAAGCGCCAACCTGCGCTTTTTGAATGGGTATACATGCCCGATGCATTGCCTTTTTTTCGCCGCAATGGCTTGCTGTTTTTAAGCGTGGAGGAGCTCGAAGACCTCGCCGATAATCTGGCCAAGGCGCAACCCTTTCTCGCGCGGCTGCAATCCGAGCCCGGCATCAAGGGTTTGTTCTCGCTTTTGGGGGACGCACTCACCGAATCCGATACGGATTTCGATCTGCGCCCGGCCTTCGATCGCATCGGTACCGCCCTTCACTCTGTTCGCGAAGGCCGGCGCTACCGGCTCTCCTGGGAGGAACTGATGACCGGGAAGGACGCCAAACCGGAAGACCGGCGTGCCTTCGTGATCGTAAAACCCAAACTCGACTTCGGCAGTTTGTTGCCCGGGGAGGGCGCGATGCGCGGCATCCGCGATCTCGCCCGCAAGCTCGATCTCACCGCCGAGCGCGGAGTGCGAGTCAGGCTCACCGGCGGCGCC
>JBIMKD010000347.1:0-23132 GCA_043673815.1 Chromatiales bacterium | reverse complement strand
TGAAAGCCTTCGGCTCTTGAGGTGCTGCGCGTCACAACGTTTTAGCGTGGGCGCCGTGCTCCATCGCGTTCGGATTCTAGCCCAATCTCGGGTAAAGCGTCCACGGCGGCGGCGAGATCAGCGTAAACGTCGATCTCGCCCAAGGCTTGACCGGAAGCGAGCGTCGCCTGCCCGCGGCCGGTTTTCACCAGGATGGGCCGCGCGCCCGCCGCGCGCGCGGCTTCGAGATCCCGCAGCCGGTCTCCCACCGCAGGGGCGTTCTTTAAGCTCACATGGAGCCGAGCCGCCAGGTCCGTGAACAGGCCGGGTCGAGGTTTGCGGCACAGGCAGTTCTGCACGGCTGCGTGAGGGCAAAAGAATATCGCCTCGATTCTGCCGCCCACCTCCGCCAAGCGCTGGATCATCTTTTGGTTGATCAGGTGCAGGGTGCGGACATCGATGATCCCGCGCGCGATCGCCGATTGATTCGATAGCACCACCACCCGGTAGCCGGCGGCGTTCGCGCGCGCGATGGCCTCGAGACTGCGCGGGATAGGGATCCATTCGTCGGGGGATTTGATGAAGCTGTCCGACTCTTGATTGATGACCCCGTCGCGGTCGAGAATTAAGATGCGCATGGGTAGGCAAACCTCATCCGGGCAGTCGCGAGATATCCGCTACTCCAAGAAAAAGGACCTTGAGCTGCTGCAATAATGCCAAGCGGTTAGTGCGGAGTCCCGTGTCGTCGCAGAGGACCAAGACCTGGTCAAAGAAGGTGTCAATCGGGACGCGCAGAGCGGCTAAGGTTTTCAACGCGCCCGTGTAATCGTGGTTACGAAACTTCGATTCGACCGCGGGGGTAATGGCTTGCACGGCCTTCGCAAGCCCGATCTCGGCCGGGTGAGAGAGCAGATGCTCGTCCACGGGTCCTTGCATGGAGCTTTGGGCTTGTTTCAATAGGTTATTAATTCGCTTGTTGGCGGCCGCCAGGGCGGCGGCTTCCGGTAAGCCTTGGAACGTGCTGACGGCGCGGACCCGCCGGCCGAGATCGTAAGGACAGGTCGGGCGCCGCACGAGCACCGCCTCGAATACCTCCGGGCTGACGCTGTCATCGATGAGGTAGCCGCGCAGGCGCTCCATCATGAAATCGAATACACGTGCGACCACCACGGTCTCGGCGTCGATGCGGCCGGCATAGTTACGCACCGCGTGGGTCAGTAGCTCTTCGGCGTCCAAGGCCAGCTCGCATTCCATCATGATGCGCAGGCAGCTGAGCGCAGCCCGGCGCAAGGCAAAGGGATCGCGATCTCCGGTCGGGGCTAGGCCCATGCCGAATACACCGACAAGCGTGTCGAGCTTGTCGGCCAAGGCCAGCGCCTGGCCGGTCTTGGTCTGCGGCAACCGATCGCCCGCATGGCGCGGCAGGTACTGCTCGACGAGCGCCACGGCGACTTCCTCGGGTTCACCGTCGTGCGCGGCGTAGTAGCGGCCCATCACGCCCTGAAGCTCCGGAAACTCGCCGACGAGATCGGTCAGAAGATCGCATTTCGCCAGTCGTCCCGCACGCTCGGCGAGCGCCGGATCGCCGCCGATACTGGCGGCGATGTGCACCGCCAGCGCTGCCAGGCGCTCCGTTTTGTCGAACACCGTCCCGAGCTTTTCCTGAAACACCACCCCTTTGAGCAGTTCACGCCGGGCGTGCAGGGGTGTGCGCCGGTCCTGCCGCCAGAAGAATGCCGCATCGGCCAGGCGCGGATTGACCACCCGCTCGTTTCCGCGCCGTACGGTTTCTGGGTGCAGGCTCTCGATATTGCTGATGGCGATGAAATGAGGCAGTATCCGCCCTTGATCGTCAATGAGATGGAAGTATCTTTGATGACCTTTTAAGGTCGCGATCAGCAACTCGGCGGGGAGCTCCAGGTAGCGCTTGTCGAAGTCGCCCACCACGGTCACCGGCCATTCGGTCAAGGCCGTGACCTCGGCAAGCAGGTCTGGATCGATTGCCGCGGTTGCGCCGATCGCTTTGGCGGCCGCTTCCACTTGGCCGCGGATTGTATCGCTCCGGCGCCCGAAGTCCGCCAGCACGCGGCCACTTGTTTCTAGAATCAACGGATAGGCCGATGGTTCGTGCAGCAGGATCGGATCGGGGTGATGAAATCGATGGCCGCGAGTGGCGTGTCCCGCTCTTATCCCGAGCAATTCGGCGGCGAGCGTTTCCGATCCAAAAAGCAGCACGGCCCAGCGCACGGGCCGCACGAATTCTTCGCTCCCCGCCCCCCAGCGCATGCGCTTTGGGATCGGGAGTTGTGCTAAGGCCGCACGGACGATGCCGGGAATGAGACACTTGGCCTGTTGGCCGCGGAGCGTCGAACGATAGGCGAGCCAGTTGCCTTGATCGGTCGCGAGGTGCTCAAGAGCCTCAACCGCGACGCCGCACGACTTCGCGAACCCGAGTGCGGCCGGCGTGGGCCTGTGCTCTGCATCGAAGGCCGCGCTGAGCGCCGGTCCGCGCTTGAGGACCTCTTGGTCGGGTTGGGTTTCCGACAAGGCCGTGATCAGCACCGCCAAGCGGCGCGGGGTCGCGAAATTCGCGACATCGCCGTAGCCGATCTGCGCCATATCGAAACCCGCCGCGATGCTTTGCCCGAGCGCCGCGGAAAGTTGCTCGAGGGCCCGGGGCGGTAACTCCTCGGTGCCGATCTCTACGAGCAGATCGCGTCTAACGGTCATCGCCAGTCAGTGCACCGGCGCTCGCGCAGGCGCTTGCGCGGCGATTAAAGGAAACCCGAGCGCGCTCCGGCTTTCCAGATAGGAGCCCGCCACGGCCCGCGCGAGCGCTCGTACCCGCTGGATATAGCGTTGCCGCTCGGTCACGGAGATGGTTCGGCGCGCATCGAGCAGATTGAACATGTGTGATGCCTTGAGCACCATCTCGTAGGCGGGTAGCGGGAGCGCGTGCTCGAGCAAACGCAAGCACTCCGATTCGCAGTTGGCGAAGCCGTGGGTGAGTAAGGGAATGTCGGCGTGCTCGAAGTTATAGGCCGACATCTGCACCTCGTTTTGGTGGTGAACCTGCCCGTAGGTGGTGCCGCCCTCGGGCGCCCGCGCCCAGAGGAGATCGTAGACGCTGTCCACATTCTGCAAGACCATGGCGATGCGCTCGAGGCCATAGGTGATCTCGCCCGGCACCGGCCGGCAATCGAGTCCGCCGACTTGTTGAAAATAGGTGAATTGGCTGATCTCCATGCCGTTCAAGCGCACCTCCCAACCGAGGCCCCACGCGCCCAAGGTGGGCGATTCCCAATCGTCCTCGACAAAGCGAATATCGTGTACCAAGGGGTCGATGCCGAGCGCCCGCAGGGAGTCCAGATAAAGATCCTGAATATCGCGCGGCGAGGGCTTGAGAGTGACCTGGAATTGGTAATAGTGCTGCAAGCGGTTGGGGTTGTCCCCGTAACGTCCGTCCGTGGGCCGGCGGGAGGCTTGGACATAGGCCGCGCGCCAGGGCTCGGGGCCGATCGCGCGCAAAAACGTCGCCGGATGAAACGTCCCGGCGCCGACCTCGAGATCGTAGGATTGCAGGATCACGCAACCCTTCTCCGCCCAGAAGCTCTGTAACGCGAAGATGAGTCCTTGAAAGCTTGCTATATGCACGCGCGTGCTGGTCGAACGTTAGGCGTGATTGCCGTAATCAAGAGACCAGTATAACTTGGCGAGCGCACGGGCAAAATCGCTTTGCATCGTGGTCTTGAAGAATGAGTACCAAGGGCCGATACGATCGGCTACCGGCAAGATGGGCGAGAAGATTGACCGCTGCGATGGCGCGGCGGTTCCGTCGTGCTAGCCGAGCGGCGCTTGGTAACGGTATTCTTTCTCTCCATGGCACGGTGATCGGCGCAGTGATTGCACGTTGTAAAATGTCGAGGGATGCGAGCAATGAGCAAGTTTCTCTTACACACGAGTCCTACGGCCCAATGGCACGCCTTGGTGAGTGAGGCGGAGGCAGCCGCGCGATGTGAGCTTAACGAGGATACGGCAAGTTATCTCGTGTTCATGTTGATGCGGTTTGTCACCCGCCCCAAGTCGATCAAGAATTGTTTAGCTCTCGGGTACCTGCATGGACTTTTGCAACGCGGGCGGTTGCGGCGCCAAAACCTGCGCGATGTCGGCGACCAGTGTCTGCTGTACGCCGGGCTTTTCCCGGACCATGCGCAACGTTCCTCCCTTTCCATGGGTTATTACGTCCGCTTAGGACGTAGCGCCTACCACGCGCTCTCGAGCGATCGGGCGGATGATATATTTAATCAGCTCAGCCGCGGATTCATCGATCTTATGGACGTGCTGCTCAACATGCGCGAGCTCGATGAGGGGCGGCGCTCTTTGGATCCCTTGCAGGCCCATGAGCTATGGCTGCAAACCGGCAGCCGTCATGCGCTGCGTATCATTAAGGAATCAACGGGCGCCATCCCACCAGCGCAGTTGCCTCAAATCGTCCATTGAGGGCTTATCACGGCGGTGTGCCGATGATGCCCCTCCCCAGCCAATAGCGCCGCTGCGTGCGTATAATGGGTGCCGGCGGAAATTCGCCGCGAATCCACACTACCGCTGGTGCTGAAAAACCGCCTCGCGCTTGCTATGCTAGCATTGACACTTGGTCTAGCTGCGATTGTTCCCGTTCTTAATCACGATGCGCCGGGCGTGAGCGACGAGAGTGGCATGATCGCGGCGCTTATCGCTATGCAGCAAGGCCGTCTCCAGGACCGTCCGCATGATGGGCGGTTCAAGTTTCCGCAAGACCACGGCAACCATCCGGAGTACCCGGCCGAGTCTTGGCGCATCACGGGTAATCTTCGCGATCAAACGGGCCGGCGGTTTGGTTTGGAATTCGGAATCATGCGCTTGGCGTTCAGCGGTAAGGGAACCACTAAACGTGCGTCGGCGTGGGCTGCCCGCGAGGTGTTTGCCGGGCGGCTGGCGCTGAGCGATCCCGCGCGTGCTCGCGTTTACAGCGATGAGCGCATGAGCCGCGCGGCACTGGGATTGGCCGGCTACCAAGCTAGCCCGCCTTCGCTTTGGCTGGAAGATTGGCGGCTCAGCTTCGCACAGAGCGATACCTTTGCCATGAACCTCGCAGCGGCGGCGCAGGAACTGCGGATCCGTTTGACCTTGCGGTCGACGCAAGGGCCACTCGCGGCGGCCATCGGCTTGGCTCCGCGGGACTTGGTTTCATATCTGGCGCGCCGGCTTGAGGTTCGCGGCCGAGTTACTATCGAGAACAGAGCGCATACGGTTTTTGGCACGGCCATGCTGGAGCACGCTTGGGGACGTCTACCGCCGCTCGGGGGCCAGCTTCGATGGGAGAGGTTTTGCTTAAACCTCGACGACGGCCGCGATCTCCTACTGGCCCGCCTGCAGCGGCGCGACGGAAGTGGCGTCCCGGTACCGAGGGGCGTCATCATTATGCCGGACGGCGAGCAGCGGACCTTGGGGCGCGAGCACCTCGAGATCGAGACGCTTGAGGAGTGGGAGAGCCCGACCGATGGGCGGCGCTATCCGTCCCGATGGCGCATCAGCCTCCCGAGTGAAGGAACCGTGTTGAGCGTCGAACCGACGATGGCCGACCAGGAGGCGCGAGGATTGTTGCGCCGCTGGGCCGGCGCGTTGCGCATCGAGGGCCACGCGTACCAGCAACCGATCGCTGGCGAGGGCTATGCGGAACTTATGGGGTGGTGAGGTGTGTGCTGCACTCGGGGACCACCGGTAGTGCGCTCAACCGGCGCGCGGCCATGTGGCGGTTTCTCATTTTTTACGTCCAATGGCTCGGCCTTTTGTGAGTGTCTGTAGCGAGGGTCTGGTTGCTCAGGCAGTCAGTGGGATTTCCTCGGTGGCCGGCTGAATCCAGGTTCCGCAGCTGCACCTCGCCGTTTCCCGTCCCCAGATGGCCGCCGTTCTCACGTGCACCTTCGGTCTGACGTTTTATCGGCCGTAACGCCGCCGGTAAGCGCCGGGCGCGGTCTTGAACCGCCGCCTGAAGGCCTTGCTGAAGGCAGCCTCCGAGGTGTAGCCCACGCGCCCAGCGATCTCCGCCAATCCGAGTTCTCTTTCGCGCAGCAGGCGAGTGGCGGTGTTCATACGCCAGCGGGTGAGGTAGGACAAGGGAGGCTCTCCGACCAGCGCGTTGAACCGCGCCGAGAAGGGGGAGCGGGACAGACCCGTTTGCGCGGCCAGCGACGCCACCGTCCAGTCCCTCTCCGGGAACTGGTGGATGGCCGCAAGCGCCTGGCCGATGTGCCGGTCACGCAGCGCCCCCAGCCAGCCGCCTTCGCCCTCGGGCAGCGAGGCCAGCCAGGCCCGCAGCACCTGCACGAAGATGACGCCGGTTAGGCGCGACCCCATCGCTTCCACCCCTGGCCCGCTTTCGCGGGTCGCGAAGGTAAGCAGGCGGAGCGTGGAGTCGAGCCAGCCCTCGACTTGGTCTTGGTGGGCCTTGATGTGGAGGAGGGGCGGAAGCAGGGTGAGCAGGGGATGGGCCTCCGGATTTTCCAAGTGAAAGGCTCCGCACACCATCCTCGTCTCCGACCCGCGCCCGGCATGGCGTACGACCACGTGGCCGCCGGGGGCCTTCTTGGAGCCGATAAGGCGTGCCGGCGGGACCCCAGGCGTGGAGGGTGAGTCGCTCAGCACGTGCCCCTCGCCGCGGGTCACCACTACCAAGTCACCGCCGGAAAGCGCCACCGGCCGCGGCCGGCTCTTTAACCGCAGCCAGCAATGGCCATGCTCGACCGCGTGGAAGTGAGCGTAGTCGCTGCGGGTGAGGGACATGCCCCAGGGCGCGGCGAGCTCGGAGCGGCACAAAATACTGCTCTTCAGACCCAGCGAGTCCATGACGGTGGTGAGCACATCCGGCATTTGCGCGCGCCACTTCACGGGGCGATTCGCCGATTCTGCTGTGCGCGAGGAGTTGACATTCAGAGTCCTTGGAGTAGCCACTATACCAGACGGTGCTGCGCCTTCGCGGCTCGGCGGCCGTGCACGCGAATCGAAAAGACGATCGGACAAAATTTCAGGACGGAGGAAGCTTGTATCGTCCCTTCCGTCCTGCCTAAACTGTGTTCCCCCGCGAGAGCAGCACAGAGTGCTACCTCCGGCGGCAGCAGATGACTCGGCTCAGCGCCGTCGCACTTAATTGCCGGAGGGATGAACCAGATGACGATTGCGACAAATACCCTGACGGATCCCCCGGCGCGCCGTGGACTGCCGCCGGGCCAGTTGCTCGATAATTTTCAACCCTCTCTTACTGACGCAGACACGGGCAAAGGAGCGAACATCGACATTCGATTAAAGCCGTTTCCAACCGTTTCACCGGGGTATACGGCTACCGTTTCCGCAGCGCGCTGATCCAGTAGCGCAGCCGCTTTCACAGACCGAACATCACGAAGGAGAAAGGCATCATGACATCCACGCGACAAGTGCGTTTTCGCAGCCTCGGGGGACCTGAGGTGCTCAAGATCGAGACGGTTCCCGTACCCGAACCCGGCCCTGGGGAAATCCGAATTCGGGTACAAGCGATCGGGCTGAACCGCGCCGAGAATCTCTACCGCGCCGGTTACTACCTGTACACGCCGAGCCGTACCCATCGCCCATCGGCTATGAGGCTGCTGGCGTGGTCGAAGCCGTGGGTGCGGAGGCGAGCGAGTTCAAACCGGGGGATCGAGTTAGCACGATTCCGGCATTCAGCATGGCGCGTTACGGGGTGTTCGGCGATACCGCTATCGTACCGGCATACGCTGCCTCTAAATATCCCGAGAACCTCTCCCCGAAAGAGGCGGCCTCGATATGGATGCAGTACATCACCGCGTACGGGGCACTCGTTCATCATGCCAAGCTCGCTCAAGGGCAGACCGCGTTGTTTACGGCTGCCACCGGCGGGCTCGGTGTCGCCGCGATTCAAATGGCGCGCCAGCTTGGAGTCACGTCCATCGCGACAACGCGCACTTCGGCCAAGCGACCGCTGCTGGAATCCCTGCAGCCCGATCACATCATTGTCACCGGTGAGGAGGACACTGTGGACCGCGTCAAGCAAATCACGGGCGGTCGCGGCGTTGACTTCGTCTGGGACGGGGTGGGCGGCAAGGACTTTCCCAAGCTAGTGGAGGCGACGGCACCGCACGGGCAGATCATCATCTACGGCGCTCTGGCTCCCGACGCCCGGACCGGCACGCCGATGCCTTGGTTCCCTCTGATGTTCAAGGGGATCAGCATCCGCGGATACCTGGTGTTCGAATTGACCTTCGACCCTGAACGCTTCGGCGCCACGCGGCCTTATGATCCCGTGGCGTACCCCGCGGCAAAGAAGTTCGTGTTGGACGGCTTGCGCTCTGGCACGCTCAAGCCCGCGGTAGCTAAATGCTTTCCATTCGACCGCATTGTAGAAGCCCACGATTATGTCGAGAACAACCAGAACCTCGGCAAGGTTGTTGTAACGGTCAACTAACTCCGGAAAGGATCCCAATTTGTTCGACATCGCGTCATCGCTCAAGCCCGCCGCGGTCGTGGCAGTCGCGGCCATGCTATTCGGAACTGTCCCGGATTCAGCAAGCCAAGCGACCAAGAATGCAAAGGCACCCGTAGTGCGTATTTCCAAAGGCCGCTTCGCGCCCGAGCGCTACGAAGAGGTCAAGCGGCTCATTGACGAATCTGCCGCCCCGCTCGTTCCGGCAATCCAACAACTGCGCGGGCTGCTCTACTATCACGCTGCCGTCGACCAAAGCACCAGCACGATTGTGAACGTCAGCGTTTGGGAGAGCTTGGAAGCGGCCAAGCAGATGGACACGCTGCAGCCAATGCTTGCCCAGCGCCCGATCCTGGAGGCCGCTGGCGTGCAGTTCGATAAGATCGCGAACTACGAGCCGGCCTGGAGGATCGAAGGCGCGTGCACCCTGTCAGCTGGCGCCGCCAGCGCTGGCAATTGACCAATCAGGAGATCCAAGATTCGTATCGGAATCATCGGTGCGGGAAACGGTGGCGCCGGTTAACCGGCGTCCCTATCGCGGAGGCCATTAAATCGCCTCGGGAGGTCACGTGATGAAGGTTGGTTTCATCGGCTACGGCAACATGGCGGAAGCACTCGGCTCGCGGTGGGCCGGCAAGCACGACTTATTCATCGGAGGTCGAGACGCATCTAAGGCACGGGTCTTGGCGGACAAGCTCGGCCACGGCACGAAGTCCGGTTCGGAGGCAGACGCCGCCGCGTACGCCGAGGTGGTCGTGTTAGCGACAGCGCACGAGGCCGTTTTCGACGCGATGCGCGCCGCCGGCGGTTCCGGTGCCTTCGCCGGCAAGGTGTTGCTGGATATCAACAACCCGATCGTCGATTTCACGCGCGGCGACTTCCTCGTCAAGACGTTCGATGGCAAGTCGCTGGCCGAGGCCATCGCCGCGACCGCCCCGGCCGCGCGGGTGGTCAAGGCGTTCAACATGTGTCAAGCCAAAGTCTGGCAAATGGACCCGCCCGTGTTCGATGGCCGTCGCTTGGTCACGCTCTTCTGCGGTGATGACGTGGGTGCCAAACGGCAGGTCGCCACGCTCATCGAGAATATCGGTTGCGAGCCGGTTGACTTGGGCGAACTGAAGTATGCCCGGCTGTTGGAGCCGGCAGCGGCGATCGTGATTAAGTTCCTCTTCGCCGGACGAGATCCACACACGGTGCTCAACCTCGTTCAGCCGGAGTCGAGGCCAATCGCATGAAGGGCGTGTTGAGGTTCTTTACGAATCTCGACAAATCGCCCATGGAGCGACTGCAACGTGAGCTCGAAAGCGCACGCTTCGTGAAAGCCTTTAACTCCGTCGCCAACAACTGCATGGTCAACCCACATCTTCCAGGGGCCGGTCGAGCCATAGAGCCGTTATGCATGCTCTGGTGCATCCCGGGCTTTCTGCGCAACGAGTGGGTGCATGCGCTCAAGCTAAAGTAATGTGGGAGCAACAATGATCGTTGAATACATCCGGTACAAGCTCAACAAGCACGCCACAGAATCCCACGAAGATACCTTCGGCGGCTTTGAGGCAGCCTATCGTGCGGCCTCCTCATCTCTTGATACTTCGCCGCGCTGACGAAGGTACTGATGTTTTAGTTTACAACGCTGTTTCGCCCACCTTTGGTAAGCCGTCCACCTTGTCTGCGACGCAGTTGCTGTCTGACTTCCAAGTTGACGTAGTAGGCGCGCTGGTGGCTGCGCAAACGGTGCTTCCATCAATGCGCTCACGTCGTAACGGGTGCATTCTATTCACGGGAGGCGGCTGGGCGCACTATCCGTGGGATCAGGCATCCTCGATTGGAATCGGCAAGTCTGGTTTACGCAGCCTGGCCCTCACCCTCGCGCAAGAACTCGCAGACAGCGGTGTGCGAGTTGGCATGATCTCAATAATGGGGCAAGTTGAACCGGGAACACAGTTTGATCCCGGCTTAATCGGACAAGCGTTCTTAAAGGTGTATAACCAGCCACCATCTGAGCATGAGCCGGAGCTTCTCTTCAAAGGATGAGCCCAATCGGGTAGCCGAGCGTGTTTAACCCCCAGCCCCCACACCACCACGGCATGCGGGCCGCACCCCGCGCCGGGCGGTTGATGCGCACCATCCACGGTGCCCACCCTGCGGGCGCCAAAGCGTCCCGTTCCGCTCCTGGCGGAACGGTCACGAGAGTGGAGCACGCGAGAACATCAGGCATAACGTGGGCACGCAACCATAGCGCCCGCACGGATATCAAGCCCTGGCAGTCAGCCGGGCGATCTTCTTCCCGGTTTATGTCGCCAAGGTCTTCGACAGGCGCCAATAGCTCTTGGGCTGCCTTCCGAGAGGTTGACGACGAACAAAATAGCCGCCGGTGGCGTCCTGGTTTATGCTAAACGTTTCAGAGCCGGACGATTGTTTTCGTAATTTAGAAACTTTTTGCATAATTGCCGTCTCGATTTCGCAATGGGGACATCGGTTTCCGAACCGCGGTTTCTGCGGTGCAGCGCCGCTGCGTAGGCACGAGCAGCTCGGTTCACGTTCAAGCCTGAAGTGGATCACACCGTTGTCACGTGGAGCATAGCTGGCCAGAACGATTTCATGGGCAAGGCATTCTGTCTGTTCATGAACATGGACAAGACGCTAGGCGGCAATTCTTATCCTCCTTTCTGGGAGAAGGTTGAGTAGCCGCGAAAGGAAGTCCATGGTGCCTCCTGACCATATCACTATAGAGGCTCGCCGCCGGTGAGTGGGGACGCGGCCGAACGGGTACGCGAGGCGGTGGACACGGTCTACCGCGCCGCGTCGCGCCGCGTCTTCGCCACCCTCGTCCGTTTGCTCGGCGACTTTGACCTTGCCGAGGAAGCGCTGCACGATGCCTTCAGGGCCGCGCTCGAACACTGGCCGCGGGATGGTGTGCCCGCTAATCCGCGGGCGTGGCTTGTGTCAACCGGCCGCTTCAAGGCCATCGACGGCATACGTCGCCGCGCCCGGTTCGACTCGCTGGACGATGTGGCTGAACAAGTCGACGCCTTAATTGAAGAAGCCGCTGCCTGGGACGCCGCGGCGCGGGACGACGAGAGCGTCGAGGACGACCGGCTGCGGCTGATCTTCACCTGCTGCCATCCGGCCTTGCCGCCGGACGCCCAGGTGGCGCTGACCTTGCGCGAGATGTGCGGCCTCACGACCGAGGAGATCGCGCGCGCGTTCCTGACCGCTGCGCCTACGCTTGCCCAGCGCATCGTGCGCGCGAAAGCAAAGATCCGCGACGCGGGCATCCCCTATCAGGTGCCATCGTTGGCGGATCTATCGGATCGATTGGACAGCGTGCTTCGCGTGGTTTACCTCGTGTTTAACGAAGGCTACTCCGCGTCATCCGGCGGGTCGCTGACGCGCCACGATCTCTCGGCCGAGGCGATCCGCCTAGGAAGGTTGCTGGTCGAATTGCTGCCGGAGCCCGAGGCGCTGGGACTCCTCGCGCTGATGCTGTTGCAGGAGTCGCGGCGCGCCGCGCGCAGCTCGCCGGCGGGCGAGCTGATATTGCTGGGCGACCAAGACCGCTCGCTTTGGAATCAAGATCACATCACGGAAGGATCAGCGCTGGTGGAGCGGGCGCTCCGGTCGCGCCGGTTCGGTCCGTACACAGTGCAAGCGGCGATCGCCGCGGTGCACGCCAACGCCCCCAGCGCCGCCGCGACGGACTGGGCCCAGATTGTCGGAATGTATGATGTGCTGGCACGCGTCGATCCGTCGCCCGTGGTCGAGCTGAACCGCGCCGTGGCGGTGGCGATGCGCGACGGCCCTTTGGCGGGTCTTGATCTCATCGACGCCATCCTCGCGCGCGGCGATTTGACCGACTATCACCTGGCGCACTCGGCGCGGGCGGACCTCTGCCGGCGGTTGGGCAGAACGACCGAAGCCCGAACCGCCTACGAACGCGCCCTCGGCCTCACGAAGCAGGAGCCGGAGCGGAGGTTTCTCGATCGGCGACTAGCTGAGCTGCAAGATTGACCGGTCCATGTCGATTGTGGGCTTTGCCAAACGACTATAGGTTGCAAACAGCCGTTCCAGCCGGTAGCACATCACCTAGCAGAGCGGTCGATAGGCGCTTACCAGAACAACATCGACAAAATTTTGTCGATATTTGCTGCCCCGATAAGGGCCACTTTTCGGAGCGTAGTCTCCGAAAAGCGTAGATTCTTACCGCCCAAATGTTGAACAAAACCACTACGACAAAATGATAAGTCCCTTCTCCCCTCGGGAGAAGGTTAGGATGAGGGGATATAAAACAATGAGTTATCATTCTGATCCCCCTCACCCCAACCCTCTCCCGGAGGGAGAGGGAGTTTAAACGAAATGCTTAAATTTCAAATATTTTTGGCTAGGTTTTTATCAAGTAAATTTAGGAGATTTTATGGACACCAAATACAAACTTCATGGCGCGTTCAGCTGGTGTGAGCTGCTGACCACCGACGTTGCGGACGCCAAGCGCTTTTACAGCAAGCTATTTGGCTGGACCCTGGAGCCCGCGCCGATACCAGGCATGGAGTACACCCTGGTGAAGTACGGCGGCGAGCAGATGGGTGGCATCATGACCATACCGTCCGCTGCCGCAGGGCTGCCGCCCTGCTGGGGTGTATATGTCACGGTGGACGATGTGGATGCCACCGCCAAGCTCGCGGTGGAGATGGGCGGTAAGGTTCTCATGCCCCCGCAGGACATTCCCCAGGTCGGACGCTTCTGCGTTCTGCAAGACCCGCAGGGTGCCATGATCAACGCCATCACCTACAACATGCAAGAGGTGCAACAGGACGCTTGAACGAACTTCATTGATGACTGGTCACGCGCATTCTTGGTACTGATCTACTGAGACGAGACGGACGTCGTCGTGAACCACTCACAAGGGTGCCTATCCGCGCACCCGCCATTCGACTAACTGTTGGAGGCGAACATGAAATACATGTTGCTGATTTACCTTGACGAGCTCGCATTGAGCGAGACCGAACGGGAAGCGTGTTACGAGGAGTCCACGCAGCTCGCAAAGCAGATTAAATCGAGCGGGCAGTATCTGGCCGCCAACCCGTTGCACCCAACATCAATGGCGACCAGCGTCCGGGTGCGCGACGGTAAACGGTTCGTGACCGACGGTCCGTTCGCCGAGACGCGCGAACAACTGGGCGGCTATTTCCTAATCGACGCCAGGGATCTCGACGAGGCGATCGGCGTCGCCGCACGGATCCCAATGGCGCGCAAGGGTACCGTCGAGGTCCGGCCGGTGATAGAGATCGCGGGCCTGCCGACGGATTAATAACGACGACATAGATACCGATGAAGACCGAACCGCTGCGTGGCGCACACGTCAACTAGAAGATACCGGACGGTGATGAATTTAAACCGAAGGAGATCAAGCAATGAAAACAGAGCAAGACAATACAACACCGCAACAGGAGTCAACGATGAACAGCGAACCGCAAAAGGAACACCAGTGGCTGTAGAAGCTCGTCGGTGAGTGGACCTTCGAATCCGACTGCGGTATGGGGCCGGGAAAGCCCCCCGAGAAGGCTAAGGGGACGGAGAGCGTGCGGTCGCTCGGCGGGCTCTGGATTCTGGCCGAAGGGCGTGGGGAGATGCCCGGCGGGGGCGCCATGACGACGATGATGACGCTCGGCTATGATCCGCAGAAGAAGCGTACGTGGCCACGTTTGTCGCTTCGATGATGACACACCGTTGGGTGTACGACGGCGCGCTGGACGCGGCCGAACGGGTGTTGACGCTCGGAGGGTCCTGACATGGCCGCCGAAGGGAAGGTGGCGAAGTACAAGGACGTGATCGAGTGGAAGAGTGACGACCACCGGGTGCTGACATCGCACATGCTGGGTGATGACGGGAAGTGGCACGGTTTTATGACGGCCGATTATCGGAAAGTTAAAGGAGCGAGATGACAGATCGAAACAGCGAGGCAATTCAGGACTATTCGCAATCGAGCGGCAGGGCGCACGAGCGCTGTCGGAAAAAAGTTCGTTGGACTTGTCGATTTCGCGGAAGCTCGTTCGACGAGTCAGTAGAGCCCCGGTTCAGCCGTTCGAGACCGTCCGGGAGCTCAAATCCCAACCCGAAACCAGAAGGAGAATACGATGAACAAGCCGCAAGTAAAGCCCGTTCCGGAATGGATGCACACGGTGACGCCGCACTTGATTTGTGCCGGCGCAGCCGATGCTATTGAGTTTTACAAGAAGGCGTTCGATGCCGTGGAAATGGCGGATGCCGGGTCCACAGGGCAAACTCATGCACGCCTGTATCCGAATCGGTGATTCAGTGGTCATGCTAGTTGACGAATTCCCCGAGTGGGGTTCATTCGGCCCAAAGTCACTCAAGGGTTCGCCGGTCACTATCCATCTCCAGGTCGAGGATGTCGACGCGGTCTTCGAACGTGCCGTCCGTGTTGGGGCGAAGATTACGATGCCGCTCGCGGACATGTTCTGGGGCGATCGTTATGGCAAACTCGAAGACCCGTTTGGTCATCATTAGTCGGTAGCCACGCACATTCGTGATATGAGTCCGGAAGAGATCCAACAGGCGGCGCAGAAAGGATGTGGCTAGCAAGCCGGAAACCCAGATCCCAAGCCCAAACCAGAAGGAGAAACTACGATGCGATTCATGATTATTGTCAAGGCCACCAAAGACTCGGAAGCCGGCGTCATGCCCGAAGAGAAGCTCATTGCGGCAATGGCGACCTACCACGAGGAGCTGGCGAGAGCCGGCGCGCTGCTCGATGCCTCCGGGCTAAAGCCGAGCTCGAAGGGCTGGCGTATCAAGTGCTTGGGCGGGAAGCGCACCGTGATCGACGGGCCCTTCGCCGAAACGAAGGAGCTCATCGCCGGCTACACGATGATCCAGGTGAAGTCGAGGGAAGAGGCCATGGAATGGGCCAGGCGCTTCCCGAATCCCGCCGTCGACGGAAAGGAGGGCGAGATCGAGGTGCGCCAGCTGTTCGAGTTGGAGGACTTCGGTCCCAGCGAGGCCATCGAACGCTTTCGCGAGATGGGGGTCGGGACCGAGAAATAGGCAGGCCGTGCCAAGTTCTGTGCTGACGGATCGGAAACAGCCGATCCGTGCCGTGACGACTTCCGATAACCGCTACCCCAATTTCAACACCGTACTGGAGGATCCATGCTCAGGACAATTGCTATCATCGTCGTCGTTCTGATCGGCGCTATTCTACTTTATGCCGCGACCAAGCCTGAGATTTTCCACGTCCAGCGCGCGACGAGGATCAAGGCTCCGCCAGAACAAATCTTTCCACTCATCAACAACTTGCACGGTTGGGGAGGCTGGTCACCCTACGAGAAAAAAGACCTCGCGATGAAGAGAACCCTCAGCGGCGCGGAAAGCGGCAAGGGCGCCGTGTATGAATGGGACGGCAACAAGGAAGTTGGCAAGGGGCGCATGGAGATCATAGATACATCTCCACCTTCCAAGGTCACGATCAAACTGGATTTCGTCAAGCCGTTCGAAGCCCACAACATCGTTGACTTCACGCTGGAACCCAAAGGTGACGCCACCGACGTCACGTGGGCCATGCACGGTCCCAGTCCCTACATTTCGAAGGTCATGGGTGTCTTTTTCAATATGGACAGCATGATCGGCAAAGACTTCGAGACCGGTCTTGCCAACCTGAAGACCGTCGCTGAAAAGTAAGGGAGCGAAGAGCGAGCGGTTGACAGGCTATGCACAGTACTCTGGTCCTCCACGATGTTTAAGGCGGCCTTGAAGCAGAGCCCCGTCTCCCGCACCGTGTTGGCCTCCGCCTGCCAATGGCGCGCAATCCCCACCCGATGCAAATTCATTGTATTCATTCCGCAGTGGGACTTCTTGAGTTTTGTCGCGCAGCAGGCGGCGCACTATCCCGGTTTTGACTTGCGCATGCGCGCCGAAGCGACCGATCTCATCGAGGAATCTGGACGGGTAGCCGGGCTACGAGCGCAAACCCCCAACGGGCTGTTAGAGATACGCGCTGAGCTCATCGTTGCTGCTGATGGCCTCGGCTCCATCTTGCGAGAGAAAGCCGGTTTAGTGGTGCACGATCTGGGTGCGCACCGATCAAAGACTCATGGAATCAACTTTCGAGAGGTAGACCATATGACAACGATAATCGGGTTGTTCGATAGCGTGGGCGAGGCGGAGAAGGCAGCCCGCGATCTCATGAGCACCGGATTTTCCCACGAGGATATCGGTCTCATAGCCAGTGACGCCACCGGTGAATGGTCTCGTTACAAAGTTTCTACGCTCGAAGGCGCTGGGCCAAGCTCGAAAGCACTCGGTACCAAAATGGGCGCCGGCACCGCGCTGGGTGGTTTGGGTGGATTGGTCATTGGCGAGCTCGCGATCCCGGGGATTGGTTGGGTGGCCGCGGCCGGCACCGTGGCAGCGACCCTGCTCGGCGCCGGTTTGGGGGCGATTGCCGGCGGCTTCGCATCGGTGATTGATACCTTGGGAGTGCCCAAGGATCGGTCCGGCCGGTTCGTCGAAGCGATGCGCCGGGGCGGCACTTTGGTGTCCGTGCGAGTCGCCGAAGATCGGGAGAATGAGGCCGCGGAAATCATGCAGCGCCACCAGGCGGTGGACATAGACAAGCGGGCCGCCGAGTGGAAGGCAGCCGGATGGCGAGAATAACGCCCTTCAGGGGAGGGTTAGCCTGACCCTGGCGGCATGAATCAGGGCTTTTTCAGGGGGCAATGTCCCGCCGTATCGCCGGTTCGGCTTCTGGTAACCCTCGCCGTGCATCCGATCTTGTCATCACCGTTCATAGAGTTCAAGTCCTCTTCCGTCAGTAAATGCGGCGGCCCCTCGCAGCCTAGGCTGCCGAGAAGCCGCCATTTTGACTCATTCCACATCGTGCCCAGGACCGCATAACCCACTCTGCCGCTCGGTACGTCTATAATGATGTCCCGGATCTCACCGAGCGTTTCGCCTTGACGATTGACGACCGAGTTACCTTCTAGTGTATCGGCGGACATCGGGGTCCTGGACCATCGCCGCGATGCCCGCCTACGATCTTAGTGCCGGGGGTATGCAACGTTGATCGACCGGTGGCGGTAACGGAACTTGCCATCTTCTCGCCCATTTGCTCGTTCATGTGTAAATCGGCAAGAACTATACCGCGATGCTTGACTCCGCGAACGGGGACAATTAGCTGGTCGTGTCTGGAATTCATTTACGTTGGACGGCCTGATACGCGTTCTCGATACCCCCGTGTTTCGTCATGCCGGGCGCCGGTTGCCTGGCTGCGGCCTCGCGCTGACATGACCGCGGTACTGCAACCGCAATGCGTGGGTTCGAACTGAACGCGCTACGAACGGTCTATTGTTTGCGGGGGAGGCTCGACTATGTAAGAATTTCCTGCCGGCGGTAAAACGTACCGATACCCCACACTCGGCTTGCTTCCTCTGGTGGAGGAGACCTGATCGATAATAGTTGCCGCTTCGCGCGCAAATCTTGCTATCTGCTCCAGCGTCTATCTCACAGGCTGGCCATGTAAGCCATTGATTAAAGTAAACGGGAAAGAGCGACTTCGCATGGCACTTCAATTGCGCTTCATTGAGTTGATACCACTACGAGCGATGACACCGCGGGGGACTTTTTACCATGGCTAAATGCGAAATGTGCGGTAACGACTACGACAAGAGCTTTACCGTGACGATGGACGGCGAGTCGCACGTGTTCGACAGCTTCGAGTGTGCCATCAATATGCTTGCGCCTACCTGCAGCCATTGCGGTTGCCGGATCATCGGCCACGGCATGGAGAGTGATGAAGACTTCTATTGCTGTGCGCACTGCGCTTCCAAAGCCGGCGCCCCCGAAATGCGGGACCGCGCGGATATGGCTTGATCATGACCCATGGCACGAGGCGGCACGGAAGCCTTTCATTTCCGGGAGCTGGGCCTGAAGAAGGTCGCCCTCGCCCTCAACGAGCGCGAGATCGAGATGGCGACGCGGCTCGTCAAGGACCTGACTGGGGATCCGAGTAAGTATCGCGACACCTATCGCGAAGATTTGCTCGCGCGGGTGAAAGCGCTGACCGATGGAACATTATTGGTAAGAGCGCTGCTCGATGAATTGGGTCTGCGCAGTCTTCTCGACTACCGGCGGGAAGGGCCTGCACATCGTGGTGCCTGTTGAAGCTGCGTCGCGATCCATGGGCCGACTATGACAGCGTCTGCCATACCGTCACCGAACCCATGAAACGTTCCCTCGGGATCAAGTAACCGCGATTTTTTGGCGGTCCGCTAACAGGCATAATTCGCTGTATCGCCGCTTGCAGGCAGAGGGTTCGGTGAGAGGACCATTTTGGATCTGGACTTGATACAGCGGTTCGCCGTGACGCTTGCCATTGGGCTCTTGATCGGCATGGAGCGCGGCTGGGATGACCAGGAGACGCGCGAGACACCGCACATCGCCGGTGTACGCACCTTCGCTCTAATCGCGCTGCTTGGTGCACTGTGGCAGTTGCTCGGCTCACAGTTCGGCCCACTGATGCTCGCCGTCGGCTTCTTAGGCTTCGCAGCGCTATACGTCTCCGCCTACTGGCTCGAGACACGCGGGACCGGTCACTACGGCATTACCACCGAGGTCGCGGCCTTCATCACCTTTAGCCTCGGCGCCATGACGATGCACGGCTACGTGCTGCTCTCCGCGGCCACGGCGGTTATCGTCACCATCATATTGAGCGCCAAACCGATACTGCACCGCTGGCTCGATCGGCTCGAACGCCGCGAGCTCCACGCGATCCTCAAGCTTCTGCTCATCTCCGTGGTGCTGCTGCCGGCCCTGCCCAATCGCGGCTTCGGGCCATGGCAAGCGATAAATCCGTACGAGATCTGGTGGGTCGTGGTGCTGATCTGCGCGTTATCGTTCGTCGGCTACTTCGCACAAAAGCTCGCGGGCGCGCGCCGCGGGGTCATTCTCACATCGCTGTTCGGCGGACTGGTATCCTCGACCGCGACCACGCTCAGTTTCTCGCGTCAGGCGCGCGCAGAACCCGCCCTCGCGAACCTCTATGCGGTGGGAGTCATTATCGCCTGCACAGTGATGTTCCCGCGCATACTGATCATGGTCGGGCTGATCCAGCCGCAGTTGCTGCGCACTCTCGCCTGGCCGGTGGGCATCATGGCGGTTATCGCCTGCGCATCGGCGCTGTGGCAATGGCGCGCTCTGAAGACATCGAAGGATGTCGAAGCACCCACGTTGCAAAACCCCTTCGATCTCAAGATGGCGTTGCAGTTCGCGGCCTTGTTGACGTTGATCATGATCCTCGCTCAGGCGCTGCGGCACTGGTTCGGACAACTGGGTGTCTACCTGCTCGCCGCCGTCGCCGGCCTCAGCGATGTGGACGCCATTGCGGTCTCGCTCTCGCGTATGGCGCCGGAAGAACTGGCGCTCGTTGCGGCCGCGGGCGCGATTACGGTGGCCGCATTGGTGAACACGGTAGTGAAGGGATTGATGGCTGCATTCATTGGCGGCGGCACGATCGGTCGGCGCGTTGGGCTCACTAACGCCGTCGTCGCAGCAGGCGGAATAATCACATTGCTGTTCATGCTCTGACGGGCCCTCGCGTTGCCAGTTCCTGCCTTTTAAATTCATGCCGTGTCGTTGCGGGACGGCGGGCGCTATGGTTGGGTGGCCGACTGTTGCGCTGGAAATGACGTCACGTCGGTTCAAGGAAGGAGAACTCGACAACAGCAAACAACAACCCAAATAGGAGCGCAACGGCAGAAGCGATGAACCACATGACAGTCTTTCGGTACTCATTTTCGTCCTGATCTTCGAGCCGTAACGATCGGAACAGCGCAATGAGCTGCAACACGACGGCCACTATCGATGTGCCGGTGGAGATAACAGACCGCAAAACCCACTGGCCGGACGCCTCGAAACCCCAGAAGTGCAAGAAGGTGAGTGAGAAACCCAGGAGGACCGTGATCGCTGTAATGAGGCCTTGTCGATAACCTTCAGGCACGGCGCAGGGTTGCCGCTCGGCAATGGGTGTTGGCAGATTCTTAGCCTTGTCGTCTTCGCCCATTGTGTTTCACTACCGTCAACTCAAGTGATGGCTGCGTACGATCATCGGAGGTGGACCAACATGAAATGGAAGGCCGAAGCGCCTTGTTGGGCGACACCGCGTCACGCTGATTGAGTGCAATTACTAACGTGATTCGTCATAGCTACGACCGAGGAACTCAACGAAACACAATCCGTGGCCGAAGGGATCAACCATGAGTGCGAGTTTGCCCCATTTGTGCCCCGCAAGTTGCGCTCCAACCGAAATGGCTTTTCGAGCTGCGGATTCGATTTCCTCAACGACGAAATCCCAGATGGAGCGGCGTCCAATGGCGCTCGTAGCTACGGAGCTGAGAGGTTCTATGCGAGGCCGGCGCGACAAAACAACGACCGATCGTCTTTATTTCTTCTTCAGTTACCGCACCTTCGGCCAATAGAATAGGGAACGAGGTTTCATAGGCGACTACGGGCAGACGGTACAACGGAGCCCGGACTTCGTCTTTTAGCAGGGTCTCCGATTTCTCTTTGAGTAAGACCATTTCGGCGTCAATGGCGCGCCAATGCGTTCTTAACTTCCGCTTCCGGTCGAGCCATCCTGGAACATGCCCGAGGGCGAAACCGACAACTAAAAGCACGAGTTCCTTCATGAGGTTCGCCTCAAACACACATAACGGCTGCGTTAACCGGCTGCGAAGCCGCACAGCGGCGAAGCAGTCCGAGTTGAACGCATGGTTAGGCATGGTTATCTGATAGTATATATTCTTGTTACATAAAACGATTCATTGACATTGAAACCTGCGGCTGACCATCCGAATAAACATATTCGAGCGACGATCGAATACGCGATAAGCCAAGGCTGGGCGCTGCGCAAAGCGGGACCGCGCGCTCATATCTGGGGCCGGCTGTACTGCCCGCAAGGTGACCGCACCGGCTGCGCCCGCGCTCTGTACTCGACGCCGAAGCATCCGGAGGATCACGCCAAAGATATTCGGCGAGCGGTTGATAACTGTCCGCACGCGTAATGCGCCCAGCGTGTTTTGAAGGTAATGCGAAATGACCAAGTACGAATTTAGATTGATTTTGTCGGGACCGCTTGAGCTGACCGAAGAGATCGCCGATGAGCTGTTTGAAGCCGGCTGCAACGACGGCACTCCCGGATCCTATGAGGGTGTTTTTTCCATTGATTTTCATCGCGAGGGAGGCTCCTTGGAAGAGGCTATTCGATCGGCGATCGCCAATGTAAAATCGGCAGGCTACGAGGTGAAGCGGGTCGAGATGGAAGTCGAGGCGGTAGCTCACCATGCCTAACGGAGCGCGAGTTGAGCGGCGCCCCTTGACGAGGGAGAAAGACGGAGTCTTACGACCGATGGGCGACAACTCGCGCTCCGTTGGTTGGCGCGCGCTTAGCGCCGTCGCGATCGCCGTTATCAGAGCCTGCAATCCTATCCACGCGCATCTCCCGTTCTAAGGCCGTGGGCCCGGCGCTGCGCGCCGACCAACGCCCGTGTTAAGCGGGCCGCAGGCCGCAAGGCCGGAGGCTCGGCTTGAACACGTTGTTAGAGTGCAGCCTCATCAGGCCCAACCAACCGTGGTTCGTCACGCCTCGTCGTATTCGTCGGGCAGGCGCATGTTGGGGCCGCCGACTTGCAGGCCGAGGGGGGTCGCGCGACCCTTCGGTTCCTCCCATGCCTCCTGGCGGCCGAGGGCGGTGAGGTCGAGGTAGTTGTCGCCATTGTGGAACTCTTCGATGCCGCGGCCAAAGGTGGAGTAGGTGTGGAAGACCTCGTCGTCGACACGAAGGAAGGCGCTGATGCCGGGCCAGTCGCCGCGCATGCTCGGCGTGTACGGCATGCCGGCCGCGGCGAGCTCGGCCTCGGTGCGGTAGAAGATCTGCGCCGGGGCAACGCGCTCATCGATGGTGGCGTGGAAGTCGTAGTTGAAGTCGCTGCCCCACGAAGAGTACCACGGGAACGTCCAACCCATCCGCTCGCGGAAAGTGGCAATCTTGTCGTATGGCGCGCGGGTCACCGCGACCAGCGTGGTATTGCGGACGTGCAGTTGCCTCAGTCGCTGGGGGATTCCGTCGGCGGCGGAGGAGCAGCTGGAGCAGCCATAGTCGCGTGGGTACTCCGTCCCGTCGGCGTCGATGTCGAAGTGCCACATGAAGTGGTGCATCACCAGTTGTCGCCGGCCCTCGAACAGGTCAAGCAGGCTGACCGTCCCCTTCGGACCTTCGAATGTGTACCGCTTGTCAATGTGGACCATTGGCAACCGCCGCCTCTCGGCGTTCACCCGGTCGCGCGCCCGGGTAAGCTCCTTCTCCTTCGCCAGCAGCTCTTTGCGGGCCGCTGACCACTCCTCCCGCGACACCACCTCGGGCAGGTTCTTCTTCGTTGTCATCTTCGGTCTCCTATCTGCGCTGGCTGCGGCACGAGCGCGGGCGGTGCACTCGCCGCCGTAGAGCGGCCGGTTACCCGACCGCCCCGGCACAGATCCCGGCGTGCGGAACTACCGCACCGGGCTCCTCGGTGATACTCGCTTCCGCAGTCGGTGAAGACCTCATTATGCCAACACGGGATTCGGTCGTCGA
>JBIMKD010000346.1:0-4334 GCA_043673815.1 Chromatiales bacterium | reverse complement strand
GCAAGAAGATATCCGTGGAGTTAAAGTCGGCGTAGTTCGTATTCTTGACCAGGCGTATGACTCCGCGATGGGGAATCGTCACGCCTTTGGGAGCCCCGGTCGAGCCTGAGGTGTAGATCACATAGGCAAGGTTATCGGGACTGGCGCGCGCTTCAGGGTTGGCTGACGAGTAGGCCTCGAAACTTCCAGGTTGATCGAGCAAGACTCGTTCGCCAGGAAGCTCCGGCAACGCTGGCGAGAGCGCACGGGTTGTTATCACGATAGAGACCCGCCCGTCTTCAAGCATGAAAGACAGCCGCTCTTTTGGATAATCGGGATCGAGCACGAGGTAGGCGCCGCCGGCCTTCAGGATCGCAAGCAGGGTGACGATCAATTCGCTCGATCGGTTAAAGCAAAGGGCAACGAGCACTTCGGGACCCACGCCGCGCGCGATCAGATGATGGGCGAGCTGGTTGGCTTGCTCGTTCAACTCCCGATAACTCAGCTGCGCGCCCTCGAATATCAGAGCCACCGCGTCCGGGTTGCGCGCAACCTGCTCCTCGAACAGCTCCGCGACTGCGTGATGATCGGGATAGGCGGTGCAGTTCGCATTCCAATCTTTGATCAGTTCAGCGCGCTCGGATGGCGAAATCAGCGGCAGCTCCGAAATGCGCATCGTCTGATCGGCGACGATGCCCTGCAGCACCTTCTGATAGTGGCCGATCATCCGCGTCATGGTCGCCTCGTCGAACAAGTCGCTGTTGTATTCCCAAATCAGGGTTGTTCCGCCGGCGCCTTCTACCGAGGCTTGCCCGACGCGCTGCTCGGCATACGGTATGACGATCACATTCAAGTCAAACTTCGCCGATCCGTTGCTGAGCTGGCTCAGCAGGCGTGTTCTTAATTTTGGAAAGTCGAGACCGCGGAACGGCGCATCATGAAAACTGTACATCACCTGGAACAAGGGATTGCGGCTTGCATCCCGCGTTTGCTCCAGAGCGCTCACCACCTGATCGAACGGCAGGTCTTGATTGGCGTATGCGTCCAGAGACGTCTGCTGCACCCGACGTAACAACTGGTCAAAGTCTGGATCGCCGGACAGGTCGTTACGCAGCACGATGTTGTTGAGCATCATGCCGATCATGCCTTCGGTTTCGCGCCAACGGCGATTGGCGATGCCGCTGCCCACGCAAACGTCGTCTTGTGCGGTATAGCGCTGCAGCACGATCAAAAACCCGGCGAACATCGTCATGAATAAGGTGACGCCTCGGCGGCGGCTCAGGGCCCTCAGCGCTGCGCAAAGTTCGAGCGGCAGCTCAATCCGCGGCGCGGCGCCAACGAAAGTTTGTTGCGGCGGACGCGGGCGATCACTGCGCCATGCGAGCGCGGCTGCGCCGCTCAGTCTGCGTTTCCAATAGGCGAGCTGCGCCGCTGCTTCCTCGCCTTCCATCCAGCGCCGCTGCGCGATCGCGAAATCCGCGAATTGAATCGGCAGCTCAGGAAGCGGTGATGGCTTCCCCGCGGTGAACGCTTTATACAGATCGAGCAGCTCGCCAAGAAAAACGTGATACGACCAGCCGTCGTGAACAAGATGGTGTTCGATCTGTAACAGGATGTGCTCGTCTACGGCAAGGCGTATCAATACCCAGCGGATTAATGGCAGCTGGGCGAGATCGAAACGTTTTCGAATCTCCGTTTCGATGATGCGCTGCGCCGCAGTTTCGCGCTCCGCTTGGGGCAGCCTTTGCAAGTCGCTGACCGGAACAGATACGGCCTCGGCATCGTGAATCACTTGAATCGCGCGGCCGTTCACCTCGGGAAACGAGGTGCGCAGGACTTCATGACGCCGCACGATCTCACTCAAGCTCCGCTCGAGGGCCGTGCAATCGAGCTGGCCGGTAAACCGGAAGGTTGCCTGAAAGTGGTAGGCGATGCTCGTTGGATCCAACTGCTGGATGAACCAAGCGCGCTCTTGGGAAAACGACACAGGCAAATCGCCGTCCCGCGCAACTCGCATGAGCGGCACGTATTTTTTTGGCTTGCTCGCATCGAGCTTCGCCGCCAGTGCTGAAACCGAAGACCCTTCAAGCAGCAGGCGGACAGGCAACTCCATTTGCAACGCCTCGCGCACGCGAGCGACGACTTGCGCGGCCAATAGCGAATGTCCCCCGAGGTTGAGGAAATTATCGTGGATCCCGATCGGCTTGATGTTCAGCACTTCGGAATAGATGCTTGCAAGGAGCCCTTCGAGCGAGTTTCTCGGCGCGACAAAAGTATCGCCGACGTCGGGACGGCTGTGGTCCGGTGCCGGCAAAGCTTTGCGATCGACCTTGCCGTTTGCGGTCAAAGGAAGCCTATCGAGCAAGACAAACGCTGATGGACGCATGTAGTCAGGAAGCTTACCTTGGAGGTAGTCGCGCAGTCGCGCGATGAGGCTGTCCCGTCGTTCGCCGGAAACGACGACGTAGGCGACCAAACGCTTGCCCGCAACGAGCGGCACCGAAGGATCACTGGAGGTTTCATCTCTGGCGATGACCACCGCTTGCTTACACTCCGGATGGTCTGACAAGACGGCTTCGATCTCGCCCAGTTCAACGCGGAAGCCTCTGATCTTGACCTGATCGTCGAGGCGGCCCAGGAACTCGATATTGCCGTCAGGCAGATAGCGGCCGAGATCGCCGGTCTTGTACATTCGGGCGTTCGGAGCGTCGCTGAAGGGATTGGCGATGAACTTCTCCGCGGTCAGTTCAGGCCGGTTCAGATAACCACGCGCCAAACCCGCGCCGTCAATATGAAGCTCGCCGGGAACGCCGATTGGTGTCGGATTCAACTGCGGATCGAGGATATGGACCTGAGTATTGTCGATGGGACAGCCTATCGGCGGGTATCGGTGTTCGACGTCGCCGCCGACCACCTCCGCGCATGTAGTCACCACCGTGTATTCGGTCGGACCATAATGATTGATCAAAGCAAACGGTAAGGCTTGGCGAGGGGCGCGATGCAGGCGGTCGCCGCCGGTCAGCAAAGCTCGCAAGGCCAATTCTTTCGGCCATGGCTCGTCCAAGACGATCTCTGCCAGCGGAGTCGGCAGAAAACACAGCGTGATTCGCTCGGCGGCGAGCCAATCGACAAGCTTACGCGGGACGCTCCGAATCTCTTCGTCGGGAATATGAATGCTCGCGCCTGCGGTTAGATAAGGCCAGATCTCCAAGACCGAGGCATCGAAGCCTATCCCGGCCACTTGGGTCGCTCGATCGGTCGCTCCTACGTCATAGGTACGATGATGCCAAGCGATAAGATTGCTTAATCCGCCGTGTTCAATTTGAACCCCCTTGGGAATGCCGGTGGAACCGGACGTGTAGATCACATAAGCCAAGTTGTCCGGGGCGGTAGCCGTCTCTGGATTGGTGCTGGGGTATTGATCAAGAGCTTCGGGTCGATCGATGAACACCCCGCGAACGTGATGCTCGACTAGCTCGCCTTCGCATTTGACTTGGTTGATCAATACCTTCGCTTTCGAGTCTCTAAGCATGAAGGCGAGCCGTTCTTTGGGGTAGGCTGGATCGAGTGGCAGGTAAGCGCCGCCGGCTTTGAGTATCGCGAGCTGACCGACAATCAAATCGATGGAGCGCTCAATGCACAGCGCGACCAGGACTTCTGCCCCGACCCCTAGCGATTGAAGATAGTGTGCGAGCCGATTCGCACGCGTATTCAGCTCGCGATACGTGAGTCTCACATGTTCGAATACCAGCGCGGTCGCGTCGGGCGTCTTTTTGACTTGCGCTTCGAATAACTGGTGGATGCAAAGATCGCGCGGGTAGTTGGCAGCGGCTGTGCTCCGATCGATTAGAGGCGCTTTGCCTTTATCGCTTGTTAACAATGGCGATTGCGCAATCAACAACCGCGCACTACTCGTTTCCCCAGTGTCTATGGTGGTCTTCTGTTTCAAAGCATTTCCTCTCTCGATCTATCGCCGCGATGTCTGATCTTGGGCCTCGGTAAGAAGCTGCGCCAGCTCATCTTCACCGAGCGCCTCGATCTGCTTCTGCACCATCAACGCGGAGAGGCCCGCCACCGTAGGTGACTCGAAGAGGGCGCGCAACTGAATGTCGAGCTCGAAGGTTTTTTTCACGCGCGAAATGACTTGCGTCGCCAGCAGTGAATGACCTCCGAGGTCGAAGAAGTTGTCGTGAATACCGATTCGGTCGAGCTTCAGGGCACTTCGATTAATTCCTCGACTCGGGCCTTATTAGAGCTTTTAGTAGCTGATCGGATATATAACTCGTGTTAGAATATGGGCCTTCATCTATAAGAGCAGCAAGGGGAGATGATCATGGGGCAACCGGGGTTCTTTG
>JBIMKD010000345.1:0-26823 GCA_043673815.1 Chromatiales bacterium | reverse complement strand
GATGTGAACCAGGCCAAGCCCGGTGAGAATATCCCGTATCACGCCGTTGACGAAAACGCTCCCTGCTTTGTGCATGGTAATAAAGACCACACTTTTCTCCTTTGAGTTTGTTGGCGGGAGCTCATTGCATCGTTCTGTCACCACGGGTTGCCTCCTCTCCGATGTTTTTCACCTGTCCTAGGGTAGGGATCCCCAGTCTTGGGCTTCCGTAATAGTTCAATCTAACTCCAGCCGATTGACCGTGCTCTTCCCGCCAGCGCCTTGCCCCGGTCCTCCTCTCGGCGCCTCCCCGCATCGCTTGGCTCTTTCTTCTCATCGAGCGCCCCCAATAACAGATCGTGCCGCAAGGTGTCGTGATCGTTGAGATCCTCGTACCCGAGCGCCATCCCATACACCCGCTGTTTGATGAGTGACTCCACCGAGTGCTCGATCCGGCGTGGCGGTGCCGCATGTCGTTGAGGGCATTGACCACAATATAGCGGCGTTGTTGGTAGAGGGATTGGAGCATGTCGGATGGTGAATTCAAGCGAAAAACGAGGCGGCGTAGGAGTCCTTGAGCGACGAGCCGCACTGCTCGTCATAGAGGTGCAGCAAGTGCGCGGCCAAGTCGTACTTACGGTAGTTGACGTGAGCGATGAAGGCAGCCCGCAGCAACAGCAAGGGGCCACGCTCGGCGATGCGACGTGGTTCCTTCATATAGATACTGTCCGCCCATAGCAGCCGTGATCCGACGTATGGCGTCGAGAGCGCCCGATATCTATTCCAACCAAATTTCACGTAGTCGATGAATTCGAAGCCCTGGCTGCGTAAAAGCCTGTCAGTTTCAGGGAAAAGGGGCTGGTCGGAATAAATGCAGGAAAACTCCGTCTCGATGTGCACGAACAGGGTGCTTTCCAGAACACGGGTGCCGTGCGCTACAACGTCGTAGTCTCCCCCCTGGACATCCACTTTGAGGAAATCGCAGGCCTGAATCTCTTGGATGTCGTCGAGTCGCTTCGTTTCTACTTCGATAATTCGTTCGGTGCTACACATCTCGGCAAGCGCCGGGAAGTGCTCCAGTAGCTCCATGTTCGACGGAAAAAGCGATGAAGTAGGACGGAAGCGATTGACATGGAACTGCGCCGGTCCCCCACTACCTATAAAGTACGGCAAGACGATGCGCTGGCATCGGCTATCAGAGTCGGTGGGATTGCCGCCGGCACCGCTTTCAGCCTCAAACGGATCGAATCCGATAACGCGGCAGTTGCCCTCCCCCGTAAGCGGCTCATAGATGTCTTCCTCGAATTCGAGTGGCTCAGCGCCCACATCAACGATATCGATGCAATAGACCTCCTCGGGGATCTCTGGCAAGCGAACAAATGAATGCGCGGGTGGAAAACGCGGATCGGCTGGATCAATGAACGCGTGGGCTTTAAGCGAGCTCGGTAACTGAGCAACGTTGTCGGTAATAGCTAAGAGCTGAACCCTAGCCTGCTCGACACGGGCATGCAGGTGATCCCGGGATTGCCTCACTCGTCTAATCTCTTCCTGGAGCACCTGGCGATCGGACGAAAAATCTCTGACACGCGAATGCAGCGCCTCGGTCTTCGACTGAAGCGCCTCGGTCTTCGATTGAAGCGCCTCGTTGTTGGACTGAAGCGCCTCGGTCTTCGATTGAAGCGCCTCGTTGTTGGACTGAAGCGCCTCGTTCAATGCGCGGTAACGTGTAAGCTGGTCTTTCAGTGATTCAATCTTATTCACCAAGGACTCAAAGGAGGGCATTCGAAGGATCTTTATCCTCGTCAGATCCTCGAAATCGTGCAAACGCCTTCGCAAAAAACTGAGCATGGCTTGGGTTTGCATCCTCTATCCTCGCGGCGTCTCGCCGTCTCCCGTCATGCCCAAAACCGCCCCACGTAAGAGGCGACTGGCACCCATGACCGCGAGCCTACTTCGAAACAATTGAGTGCTTGACCAAGCGTGCAAGGTGACTCGCTCTTGGGGATCAACCTCTCGTAGCGTTATCACCACCAAAAAAGTAGGGTGGAGCGACACCGCCGCGCTAATAGAGTCGGTCGTCGAGCCGCAAGACGCACTTTGCCTGATCGCGCACGAGTTTCGTTTTCGTCGTCACCACGTCGGTCAAGCGCAGGGTTCTCTTCGGCGTATCTCTGTAATAGAGTCCGGGCGCGTATCGATCTGGGGAAAGCCGTGAAGAGAGATCGACCGGCGCATCCTTGCGGATGGGGGCGAATTCGGCCAGCTCTTTGAGGGAAAGTCGCTGAGCGGCCCATTCGTCGTCCGCCTCGAGGATGCTGTCGTCGGAGAGGACACAGGTCATCGCAACGCGCGAAATTCTCTTTCCGTCGAACTCGGGTTGGACCGGATCAACGTACTCTACGTCGATAATCTGGAAGCCGATAATTCGCAAGAAGTAGTCGAGCCACGCCGTAGAAGGCTGGTAGTAATTCGTAAATTTGAAAAACCTGCCCCGCTCATTGAAGTACAGTGCCGCGTCGTTCGAGATGGCACATGCTGTCTCGAATACCAAGATCCCCCCGTTGCGCAGCAAGCTTCTGGCGTTATAGAGGAACACACTTGGCTCGATCGTGTGATAGAGCACTCCGGAAAGTAGAACGCAGTCGAAGTTGGCCTCTCCGGAGCTTCGGAACTTCTCGGCGAAAATGTGGAAAGGATCGCCGGCTCGATAGTCGAAATCGGCGTCGTAGCTCTCTTTCACGGTAGCAACGCGATCGCCCAGCATCAGCCGGTCGTATGCAACGACGTTGGCTCCGGCGCGGGACGCCATCACCGAGAAAGCACCTTCCATGGTACCAATGTCGAGAACCTTCAGGCCGAATAAACGGATGCGCTCCAGGAGCTTTCGCGTCGGCAGCATGTTGATAAAACGGCTACCTCGCGTGAATACGCCTTGGCGTAGCTCAACTTCGTAGTACCACTTAAGCGCGCGGATATCGTCATCGCTCATGATTGTAGTTAACGGCATCGCAAATCCTCGGGTTGTCGCGAACCGGTCAGTACTGCCAGAAACCCAATTGATCAGCAACGGATGCGCGCGACGCGCGATCTGTACTGCTCGCCGCGCCCACGTCGACGAGTTCCGGACCGCCTGCTTCCAATCCCCACCTGGGAACCGCGCTGGAAGGTCACTGGGGAACGTTTCGTTGCAATATTGGCTCTTCTGGAAATCGAGTGGGTGTATTTGGACCATTATAGAGCGCCGGCAACATGCAGGTCAGGACTTTCAGGCGTCAGGCTTTTGTTCGCTGCGAGCAGCTTCTTCAACGGCTGGCGACCTTTCAACGACAGGTTCTCGCGGCGCGACACCAGCGTGTACTTCTGGCCTTCGCCGAAAGGCGAAAGGTCGGGCGCGATACAGCCTATCGACAATAACGCGCGCAATTCGGCGGAAGGACCAGAATTTCTTGCGGCGTGCCTTAGCGAGAGCCCCGAAGCCTGCCCCTAATATGGCCGGGCGGGGTCCGTAACGACGGATGGTGTGCCACATCGATTGAAAGACCAGCCAGTGCCGCCCGCGCCGGGCCACTTGGTGGCGCAGCGCATGCTCAAGCACCTCCGAATAGAAAGTAAACTGGAGCGGCATCGGTTCATGGTACCTCGGACGTGCGGCTTGAAAGCCGTCTTTCAACACTATTCCAACGCATTCGAGCAGACGTTCCGGAGGACAGTCGGCCATCTCAATGATGTGGTCCGTGGGTTCCCCCCGATGCGCGAAGTCATGCGCGACCGAGGCGAAGACGGACGTGTGGCCTCTAAGAAGCTGGATTGTCGGGAGCTTCTTGGCCCAGTTTGAGGTGCACAACCAGGAAATACCGCTCGAGCAACCGATCAGGAAATGACAGTACTTGCTGAGCTCCGCGTTATCGCGAAAGGACAACTCGCTTCCATCCACGATGGCTGGGTTCCCCGCATCCACGCTGACGTGCGAGGAAAGAACCACCGCCACGTCCGCCCACCGCGTGTTCAAGACCCTTGCGAACGCTTGTGCATATTCCACGGTGACGAAGGACTGGCCGCTGCTAGACGCGCACTCGAATAAAATAACGTAACGATAGCGTGTCAGCCGGTGTCGCTCGGCGAATGCTCTCACCCGTGCGATCTCCGGTTCGTCGAGATGCACCACGGGGTTCACGGGAACCGTGATTCGCCTGGGATACCCCCGAAAAATGGACGTCCTCACCGTACCGTCGAACCGTCCGAAGTTGTTCGGGTAGACCTGCGTCAAGTACACCAGATCGAAATCGCCTCGCCTTTTCCGTTCAGCCGCCTCCTTCTCGAGTCGATCCCATGCCGCGGCAACCTCATCGTGGTTGGCCGCTGGAAACTCCCACACGGCGTCCACGTACGGATTACCGCGAATGATGTCGCGGCACATCGAGCCGATCGCCCAGGTGAGGTGGCAGCCTGGTAGGTCCTGCTTGATCTGACGCGCGATTGCCGTCGCGTAGAGGCAGTCGCCGCGCGCGGCGAGCTGCCCCAGTAAGACGCGTGGTGGCCGGCGGTTAGTCGCAGTTACTCTTCGTTTCACGCAGATCCTCAAGAGCACGCCACACCATCATATTCGCTAGTTCGTCGAAGCAAACCCGTGGTTGCCAGCCGAGGCCCTTTAGGGTCGAGGGGTCCGACACCAGCCTCTTGTACTCGGGCACAAAATCTCTCTTTTCGCGCACATGCAGGCGCCAGTCACGACCTACAACGCCAAAGCACGCTTGGACCCATTCTTCTATACTGTGCGTTTCACCCGACCCGATGGCCGCCTCCCATACGTGTTCCTGGTTGACGAGTGTCCACATCGCGCGGGCGACGTCGCCGGCGAATGTCCACTCCTTTTCAACATCGAGGTCGCCCAATCCCAGTACCTCGCTACTTCCCACACTGGCCCGGGCCGCCGCGGTCGCAACCATTTGGCTGACATGGCCAGTTTTCCTGTAGGGGCTTTCATGGTGGAAGAGGTAGCCCACATACGTTTTAACGCCGAGGTGCCGATAGTACCGCGCGGCATATGCCGCGTGGATTCGGGCTAAACTATATCCGCTTGTTGCTTCGAACGGATCTACCTCTGATATCGCTTTACCGGCATTGTTAAACTGTACGGCACTGCCGGCGATGAATACCCGCGCCGTCGGGCAGTGCCTGAAAACTGCCTCTAAGACGTTTAGCGTCCCGGTCGCAATGGTTCGATGGTTTTCTAACGTGGCTTCCTGTCGTGTCGTCGAGTTCGCCGCCAGTTGGAACACGTAGGCAGGCTCTAGGCTGCGAACGAGGCGCTCGACCTGGTCGTAATCTCCTACGTCCGCACGTACATCTGCTTCGACCGATCGGGCCACCCCCACGACAGCAACACCATGCTCCTTACATTTCTCCCGTAGGTAGTAGCCATCCTGGCCGGTAACGCCGAAGATGAGGGCGCCGCCGGCCACCCGCTACTGCTTCGTCAAAACGGCGAGTCCAAAGGTGTAACGAACTGCCGGATGCGGTGAATAGTAGCCCCACTGAATAACTGGATCGCCTAGCGTCCAGTCGAAGTCCTGTACCTGCTGTAGACCCGCACGCTCGCAGATTGCGAAGAACAGATCCAAACTATCGCGGTCTAGGGGTTGCCATTCTAGCCCGTACAGCTTCGTAGGTGGAGTGACCTTAGGATGCCAGTAATCGAACGTCACGAAGAGCGTGCCACCGGGGATCAATAAACGCGCCACTTCCCCGGCGAAACGCTCGAAGTCCACTTGATGCTCGAGCACTGAGAGGCAGGTGATGTAACTGAAATGCTCGGCCGGAAGCTCCGTACTCACGAGGTCCCCTTTTAGGTAACGAACGTCGCTGACAGCGACATCCGGCTCCTGCAGGTCGATGCCGCACTTCTCGCCCTCGATCCGCATTAAGGACACGTTCTTCAATATGTACGAGTCGGAGCTTCCCATGTCAAGAAAGTTGCCGTCTCCCACGAGCGGTAGGATGTGCGCTAGATCCCAGTCCTTGCATGCCAGGTTGTGGGACCCGAACCCATTGCGTTTCAGCCATGCCGTGCACTCCTCGATCTCGCTGCGGCTCTTGAGCAGCTTGCATACCTTTTGGCTGAAGGGGGCGGGTGAGAGAGTCAGTCGGGGGTTCGCCCGCTGCGGGCCCTGCCCCCCGTTCGCTCGCTTGCTTACTTCAGGCCGTTCTCCTCCCAGCCCATCCTCAAGTGGAACCATTAAATAATGCATCGCGCCGACGGGCCGCTCGATACGGTAGCCATTAGCTTCGGCGAACCGCTCGTAATCCACCCACGTGTGCCCGAACTCCCTGGCTGTGTTTGCGTCGTAGCCGAAGATGACCGGCATCCTGTGGCGTGCTAAGGTTTTCACGGCGCCCATGAGAACGTGCAGGTCTGCCCCTTGCGTATCGACCTTCATGAGGCTTACGGGCGCACGGATGTTGAGCCCGTCGATGGTGATGACCGTCGAGGGGCGGCCACTCTGTCCGGATGCATCTACTCGTCTGTTCGCATAGCAGGGGAAGCGGTACTCGTCATTTCGGGGGAAGAAAACTTGCTCTCGGCTCGCGTCAAAGACCGCACCCAGAAAGGCCCGTGCGTTCTCGATACCGTTCGCCTGCAGGTTCCGCCTCAGCAGGGCGAAGACGAAGTCGTCAGCTTCGAAAGCCAAGAGCTGTCCTTCAGGCTCCACAGCACGGGACAACACGCAGGCCGTCTGACCGAACCCCGCGCCGACGTCCAGCACCACGGTTCCCGGGCGCACCCGCCGTTTCGCCACCTCGAGTACCGCGCCATCGGCCGGTTTCCCAGCCCTGATCGCGCTTACGGCCCAATCGTCGAAGGCGTCCGCCGGTAGGTAGTATGAGCCGCTTGCGGTCCGCACGATCGCTACCGGCCTGTCCTGGAACGGGTCCGGTGGAATCGTCTCCTGAATACGTGCCTTGACCTCCTCCTCCGAATGCAGTTCCTCCTTCGCGTCCCGCCCCTCGGAAACCCCGCGAGAAACATCGCGCAGAAACTCCTGGGAGACGCTGACGTGCTCGGGATAGGTCTCACCCTGCTTCCATTTGGTTTTCTGGCCCTCGTGTATCCTGAATACCGCAAGATTGTCCGGGATGTGGACAACCGAAGCTCCGTGCTTGGCGAAGCGCAGCCACAACTCGTAATCCAGCGCGAAATGCAGGTCCCGGCGCACGCGGGCGCCGGTGGCCTCCCAGATCCCGCGCCGCCAGAACACTTCCGGCTGGAAGAAGAACTTGCCCTTCTGCCACTCTCCTTCAAAGTCGGCTATCTGCTCCAAGGGAAGCTTGATGACGGCGTTTGCCGGAAGGGCACAGTGATGAGAGAATGCAGGACTGCGGGCGAAGCCACGGATCCCCAGGATTCCCCCGACGATCATGTCTGTGTCCCAGCGGTCGAAGGCCTCGGCCACTGTGGCCAACGTCCAAGGGAGGTGCTGGTCGTCACTGTTGAGCCACGCGAGGATCTCCCCGCTCGTGTGTGCGAACCCGTTGTTTAAGGCGTCCGACTGACCATCGTCCCGTTCGCGTATGCAACACGCTAGATCGGCCTCGTATCGATCTAGGATCTTCCGCGTGTTGTCCGACGATCCGCCGTCCACGACGACATACTCGAGGTCTGGATATCCTTGCATCAGCACCGACCGAATCGTTTCCTCCAAGTAACGGCCTTGGTTGAATGCAGGGGTTACGATGCTTATCTTAGGCCATAGCCGCCCCGACGGCATCCGGGCTGGCCGAGCCGACACCTCGTAGTTCCATGGCCACAACAGCCCCGCTTCCGTCTTCAGATCCGTGAATCCATAGGCCTCCATTTCCTTGAGAACGCGCTTAGGCTTCGCCATCCCTACGGGCGTTACGGTAGCCCCTACTCCCAGGGTCTCCTTTTCCTTGAGAACGGGCTTAGGCTTTGCCTGCCACACTTTCGGCGTACGATCGCCACGGCCCGACAGAATTCGCCGCAGTAACGCGGATCGACGCATCGCCCGCACGTACGATCGCAAGGACTGCATTAGCACAACCGCATGGCTTAAGTACCCCCCACGATCTGTATCTCTGGCAACGGGAAGATAAACTGGGTACCTTTCCGGAGAGTTTCCGCCTCTCGCTCCAGGAACTCGTCCTTGAAATGCCAGGGTAGAACCAGATAATAATCCGGCTTCATGGCCCTCGACTCTTCTTCGCTGACTATCATTATATCCGTGCCCAGTGTGTGCGCACCGTACTTGTCCGGGTTTCGCTCGGCCGCCACGTCTATGATCCGGCTGTCGATCCCGCACCACTGCAAAATGGTGTTGCCCTTGGTCGACGCGCCGTAGACATGTATTCGCTTACCGTCTTTTCGGAGCTTTTTGAGCAGGCTATTGAGTTGGTCCTTGTGCACGTTGATCCGGTCTTGGAAGTTCTTAAAAGGCTTGTCCGTATCGAGCGCAAGGTCGAACTCAGTTTGACGCAACTGCTTCACCGTCCGCATGAAATCTTCGCGCCGGAAGGAGTAATTTTCCTCATGCGTAGCGAAGCACCGTATGCTGCCGCCGTTGATCTCGTTGAGACTCACGTTGAAGACCTTGAGCTTCGCCTGCCTCAGTATGAATTCGATTACCGCTAGGCTGTAGTACTCGAGGTGCTCATGGCAGATGGTGTCGTAGGAGTTCATACTGAGCATGGTCGGCATGTACGACATTTCAAAGACCCAAATCCCGTCCGGACACAGAATGCTTTTGATGGCATCTACGAACCCGATCGGGTCCTCCAAATCGTAAAACATCGCGATGGAGGTAATGATGTCGCAGCGGTTGCCCGAAAGCCGCGCCTTCAGCTCGCCAGACGGGAACACGTCTTGGATAACGGTAACGTCATCCCCAATCTCCTGTGCTATGTCCGAGGGATCGACTCCATATTTATCCAGCTTAGGTCCATAGAAGCTAAGCAACGTCCCGTCGTTGCATCCGATATCGAGGACTCGCTCGGGCTCTCGACCAAAAACGCCGACCACCTCATCGACGATGCCTTTGAGATGACGCCGCATCGTTGTGTTCGTCCCCGACCTGTACCAGTATGCCGAATAGAGGATCGCCGGCGGGACACTATGCTCCATCTGCAAAAGCCCGCAAGCATTCTCATCGCGCGTTGGGTCACATCGAACCAGCGAGAGGGGAATGTTCCGTAAAGGTGGCAGTTCCTTGCCCTCTTTCACAAACGACCCTTGGAGGTATTGTTCGCCAAGGTCAATTACTTTGGTAAGTGCCGACGATCCGCACACGCGACAGGTCTTTCGATGTATCAGATGCATGCGAGCTTCATGTGACGCGATATTGTTGCTGGTCAGGACTGTGCGACAAGGCTCTGAAACCTCATGCTGATCATATGAGTAGCGCCAAGCGCTTCACGACCTTATTTACTCTCCATGGGTATTTTCTCGAATTCGTATACCTTCTCTTGCTCGTGCCAAAGCTCGCAGTTCACGTGCGCTAGTTGGGCGAATAGCGCACCGATACCGCCTGAAACCTCGGGTACTTCATTGCCTTTTTGCTGGTAGATTTTGTTCGCGGCGAAAGTAAGGTGTGCAAATGGCACGTGCCCATTGACCGCTGCACTTACAAATCGATCGAGTTCTTCGGTCAACCGGCATTCCTGTTCGGTAAGGCTCGCCAGACATTGTGAATCTTCGCAGTGCCATTGCTTTAGCTTGACAATGGTTAGCTTGTCGCAGAGGGAGCATAAGGTTTCAGCCATTTCTCATCCGGCAATCACCTTGATAGGTGATAGGTGGTCTGCATACCCCGCGTTCTGACCGCCGGTTTTGATTACCCGACCGGTAAGCCTATAGGGCCACGGCAGGCAAGGAATTAAGGTCACCGATAGCCAAGGTTATTTCTAACGCAGCACTTCTTCTTGCCTTATATTTTGAATAACTGTTTCCTTTGTGGCAAGCGGAGAGTCGAAGTACTGCCTCCACCACATCCTGATTGGCGCCGTGCGCGTACAAGGGGGCAGGGTCCCATGCCGCGTCCAGCGGCCTCGCTTGTTTGACGGAATCTACTCAGGCCACTTATAGTGTTCAAAATATGAGCAATCAGGCATAAGGGCCGAGTGAGTAGCGTGTCCTGTCTGCGTAACCCACGGCCATCGTGCTCCACGGGCGCATCCGTTACATGGTCGTCTGAAGTGGTGCGACGAGTGACCGCGGACTCCGATTGCGCTGGGATAAGTGGCCTTTAGCCATACGGGGGCAGAGCATTCGTGAAGGGCGGCAATGAGTAGAGGGCTAATCATCGACGGATACCGGATCAATGACGACAACGATTGCTACGTTATCGCTGAGATTGGTAATAACCATCAGGGGGATGTCGAAAAAGCAAGAGAGCTGATTAAAGCGGCCAAAGACTGCGGCGCGAACGCGGCTAAGTTTCAGAAGCGTGATAATAAAACGCTGTATACCAGAGCGATGTATGATGCGCATTACGATAACGAAAACAGCTTCGGTGAAAGCTATGGTGAACACCGTGAGTTTTTGGAATTTGGCCGTAGCGATTACATGGAACTCCAGGGATACGCTAGAGAAATCGGCATTACGTTCTTCGCAACGGCGTTTGACTTAGCGAGTGCCGACCTGCTCCAGGACCTCAACGTTCCAGCGTTCAAAATCGCTTCGGGTGATCTGACCAACATTCCGCTGCTTGAGCACGTCGCGAGTTTCCAGAAGCCTATGATCGTCAGCACCGGCGGCGGCGCCATGGAAGACGTGCAACGCGCCTATGATGCGGTCATGCCGATCAATTCGCAGATCTGTTTCATGCAGTGTACAGCCGGATATCCGCCGGCTTATGAAGAGCTGAACCTGCGCGTCATTGAGACGTTGCGGAAAGCTTTTCCCGGCATTATCATCGGCTTGTCTTCACACGACAGCGGTATTGCTATGGCGCTTGTAGCGTGGGTGCTCGGCGCGCGTGTAATCGAAAAACACTTTACTCTGAACCGAGCAATGAAAGGTACCGATCACGCGTTTTCTCTCGAACGGCCTGGTCTGACAAAGTTGGTACGGGATTTACGCCGTGCGCGTGTGGCGATGGGCAACGGCATCAAGTCTCGCTACCCAAGCGAGACAAAGCCGCTTTACAAAATGGCGAAGAAACTGGTCGCCGCGCGCGAGCTTGCAGCGAATCACGTTCTGACCCGTGACGACATTGCGATGAAGTCTCCAAACGACGGCCTGCCGCCTTACCACCTTCGCGATCTCATCGGAAAGGTAACAAGACGAAGTTTCAAGGCGGATGAAAACTTGACCCTTAGCGATGTGACAGAATAAGCGTCCTTGGAAGAACTAATAGGACACCCGGATGACCCCGCGTTACGGGTACGGGTTTCTGCTGTCCGCCTGATTGCCTTCGATTTCGATGGGGTTTTCACGAACAATATGGTTTACGTTTTTGAAGACGGCAGAGAGGCGGTTAGATGTTGGCGCGGCGATGGGCTGGGGTTGCGCAAGCTCGAACAATTTGGTATCGACAAGGTGATTATATCGACAGAGCCGAACCCGGTTGTGGTTGCACGCAGCCGCAAGCTCAAGATCCGTTGTTACAACGGCTGTGACGACAAGCTGGAGGTGCTCAAGCGGGTGATGGTAGGCGCGGGGTTAAGCTTTGCCCAGGTCGCCTATGTGGGGAACGACATCAACGACGCGCCGTGCCTGGGCAAGGCTGGTTTGCCGATCGCTGTGCGCGACGCGCATCCGGACGTATTAGGTTACGCCGTTTATCAGACGCGCCGACCGGGCGGTCGGGGTGCGGTTCGCGAAGTATGTGACTTGTTCGCCGACGTTCGCTCGCCGTGATGCGTTTCGAGGGTCAGTCCGGACGACGCTCCTGGCACCGTGGTGCCGTCGTGAACGCGTACAGCGACTATACGAAAAAAGTGCTAACGCTATCTTGATGCCTTCACAGACGGGAGCCAAAGAGATCGTTATCCGCCCGCCCGGGCGTTTTACCAGCGTGGACGTGTGGGAGCTTTATCGTTACCGCAGTCTGTTGAAAAGCATGGTGGTCCGGCAGATCAAGATTGAGTTTGACCAGATGTATCTAAGCTACTTCTGGGCAGTCGCGCGGCCGCTGCTAATGGTGGTGGTATTTGCGTTGTTTAGGCATCTTTCCGAGGCCCGGACGGGAGTGACGATTCCTTATCCGCTGTACTTGCTGAGCGGACTGATACTCTGGTTCTATCTCGTCGAGGGCGTCATGGATACCTCGACCGCGGTTAGGCGCGATCTGCACCTGATGCGGAAGGTCTTTTACCCAAAGCTTTTAAGTCCAATGGCGGCTAATCTTTCCAACCTGTATAAACTCGTCATCGCAGGGATACCGTTGGTTCTTATGATGTTTTATTACGGCGTGTCGCCGGGGTGGCAGATTGTGTTGTTGGCCCCCGTCGTGTTGCAGCTCGCGTTGCTGGTTTTCGGGATCGGATTAATGTTCGCGACATTGAACCTCTCGAATCAAGATTGGGGCAAGTTTCTTGGTTTGGTCTTATATCTAGGCCTATTCCTATCCCCCGTTATTTACGCTCCGGAAATGATCCCCGAAGAGGCTCGCGACGTGTATGCGCTCAACCCGATGGTAGGGGCTTTGCTCGGTTTTCGCTCCGCGCTGTGCGCCGATCTTCCGTTTCCGTGGCCGGAATGGTTTTATTCGCTGACGTTTTCTCTCAGCATGGCCGTCATTGGCCTCATGATGTTTCAAAGCGCGGAAAAGCGTTTCGTGGACGAGATGTGATGGCGCGGGAGCCGATCATAACGGTTCGTGGCCTATCCAAGCAGTACAAAATAGGTCCGGATCGCAGGCAACCTTTCAACCTTGGCCGCATGGTTCGCCGCGCGCTTCGCGGTTTTCGGTCGAATAGCGCTGACGACCGGGTATACGGTAAAAGAGAATACTTCTGGGCGTTGAAGGATATCAGTTTCGATGTCGCCAAGGGCGACCGGGTCGGGATCATCGGGAGAAACGGTGCTGGAAAATCCACCTTGCTGAAGATACTCTCGCGCGTGACCTACCCTACGGAAGGGGAGGTGCGTATCCGTGGCCGCGTTACTTCACTATTGGAAGTAGGGACTGGTTTCAACGAAAACCTCACCGGCCGCGAAAACATTTTTCTCAACGCTTCCCTCCATGGATTAACGCCCAAAGAAATCACGGCGAAGTTGGACGATATCGTTTCTTTCTCGGGAGTCGAGCGCTTTATTGACACGCCGCTGAAACATTATTCCAGCGGCATGCGGGTTCGCCTTGGGTTTTCGGTCGCTGCGCATGTTGAACCCGACATTCTTATATTGGACGAAGTACTGGCCGTGGGCGACCTGGCGTTCCAGCAGAAATGCCTAAACCGGGTGCAAGGTTTGGTATCCGAAGGGAGGACTATTCTTTTTGCCTCACATAGTATGGGCGACGTTGCCCGATTCTGTGACAGGCTTATATGGATCGATCACGGCTCAATGAAATTCTATGGTGACGCCTTAGCCGGAATCGATTTGTATCAGAATTCAGTCGCTGTAAAAGGCGTAGGCGAGCTAAGGGAAAGGCAGGATAGAACCGGAACAGGAACGTTTCGCTTCACGGGCATTCGATACCTCGATGAGGATTCAAATCCCTGTGATAGTGGACAGACAGGGCACGAACTTCAGATAGTCCTAGAATACGAAGCGCAAGGATCGGAAGAAGAATCCCCGTGGGACGTCTATGTATGCATCGTAATTCAGAATGAGAAACAGCAGAGACTCTTCGGGCTTCCGAGTGAGGTATTACGCACGAATCTGATAAAAATGAGCAGGAATGGAAATTTCGTTTGCCGGATTCATAAGCTCCCCTTGTTGCCAAGTGTTTATGAGATTACGGCATCGCTGCTAGTTAATCGACAGCTCGTTGATAAGGTGGCATGCGCGCGGACATTGCCCGTACTCGGTGGCGATTTTTATGGCACCGGGAAACTGCCACACGGTTATTTTGGGCCGCTGTGCGTAGACTTCGAATGGGATCACGTGGCGGTTGATAAAGGCCATTCTCTAGCGTTGCACCGAGGGAGATCAGTGAAGGCAGAATCACATATCGCAGGGAGTGACGCTGTAGTTGCAAAACGGGTGTAAACAGTAATGACTACCGATGTAGAGAAACTCGCGAAGTGGGGATTAAACCTTAGACAAATTCTTTTGCGGTTCGTCCACTTATCGAGATGGTTCGCGAACCAACTGACAGCATCCCGCCAGCGTCTGGCAGAGTTTTATCATCGCCGCGATCTTGTAGAGGCATTCGTCAGCGTGATAACGGAGCAAAGCAGTCACATCACTAATCAGCTCGAGAAAGATAAGATTCAAAGGGTGGGGATGGGGCTCGCAAAGATGCTGACTGAAGCGTTAATAGAACATCGCGATCTTATACAGCATTTTACGTTGATATTCCGGCAATTCCGTTCAAAGCAAAGCCTCGTCCTGTTCGTTCACTTGTCAAGATGGCTTGCGAACCAACCGGAAGAATTTCGCCAGCGTATGCTAGAGCTTTATGACCGAGGCGATCTGGCCAATGCATTCGTAAGCTTCTTAAGGGGATGGGGCAGCGACTTTACACTGGGATATGCGCAGAATCAGAGTCGTATTCGCGAACTGTACCTTGCGGAACTGTTCCCTGAGGCAAGAGATATGCGTATCCCAGTCGCAGTGGTACACGAAGAGTCTCACCACCCGAACAAAGTCGACATGGTCTATGTCTGTGCGATAGCGGCTGCGAAGCGGGCTAAGAACATTTTTGAGTTTGGTACCTACCGCGGTCAGACCACTTGCGGTCTCGCGTCCATTGCGGATGACGTAATCGTGTGGACCTTCAACTTACCGGCTGAAGCTGACCAGAGATACATGAAGTACATCGGCCAGTGTATAAAGAATTCTCCTTATAAGGAACGTATAAGGCAGCTCTTTGGCGATTCGCGAACATTTGACACCGCGTCCTTTACGCAAAAAATGGATTTCATCTTTATAGATGCCGATCATTCTTACGAAGCGGTAAAAAACGATACGGAAAAGGCCTTGCGCATGCTCCGTAGGGGAGGGATTATCGTGTGGCATGATTATGCCGCTAAAAGCCCCGGCGTCTACCGGTTTGTTCAGGAGTTTTCCCAATCGTTTCCGGTGTTCCGGATTAGGAACACCTGTCTTGTGGTTTATATCGACGGGGTGGATGCGGAAAAGTACATTTCGGCACCAATGGAGCGAAGTCTGGAAAGCGAGGAGACCACTCGCTTCTTTGTAGAGCAATTTCCATAATAAGCATTAAGCACAAGCGGCTAAATCTTTGGACCACGTTAATCGGCAGCGTTCTGAGTTCTGGGGGATCACTTGAAGCGTGCGATAGTTACCGGGGCTGCCGGATTTCTAGGTCGGTATGTGGCACGCCATCTTCGTATGCACGGTTGGTCTGTGGCCGGAATCGGTCACGGTAAATTGGATAATAATGAGGCTAGGCGATGGGGCATTGACCGCTGGTATCAGGCAGATGTCACTATCGAAAGCTTGACCGCCTTGATAAGGGAGGAGGGACAACCGAGCCTCGTATTTCATGCTGCGGGGGGTGCGTCGGTCAAGATTTCATGGGAAAGACCATTCGAGGATTTCGAGCGAACCGTCACTACCATGGCAGCGGTGGTCGAAGTACTTCGCAACCATGCAAACGATGCTGTTTTGATCTACCCATCGAGCGCGGCGGTTTATGGAAACGGGTGGTCGGCGCCGATCCCGGAATCAGCGTGCCCCAGCCCGATGTCACCCTACGGGGTGCACAAGCATCTTGTGGATCATATTTGTCTCGCGGCTAACCGGCATTACGGCGTGCGGTTTGGTATTATCCGCTTCTTTTCGCTGTACGGTCCCGAGCTCCGAAAGCAACTGCTTTGGGACATCACCCGTCAGGCCGTCAACAAACCGCAAATGATCGTGCTAGCGGGCGATGGCAAAGAGACGCGTGATTTTTTGTATGTGCAAGACGCGGCGCGGCTGGTCGCGGCGGTAGCGGAAGCGGTGCGGGACGAAGTGCTTATCGTCAACGGCGGCAGTGGACTGGCTGTCACGGTTAGAGAAACAGCCGAGGCGCTCCTCCAAGCATGCGATCTCAACATTCCAGTCACTTTCTCTGGAGCACCGCGCGCGGGCGATCCGCAACACCTTGTCGCCGACACGTCGTTCGCATCTCGTCTGGGTTTCGCGCCGCAGTGGCAGCTAGGGGACGGTCTTCAATCGTATGCCCAGTGGGCGCTCCAGAACATATACTCAGAGTGCAAGCCCGCGGAATGGTCGATTTACGGAATGCGCGGTTGAAACGCCATTGGCAATAGAGGTCATGTCCGAGTTATCGATCGTGATCGGAACTTACAATCGCTTGGATCAAATCCGGCGATGCATGGAAAGCGTTTTCGATCAGACAACGGTGAACTTCCGGATATATGTTTCAGACGCCGGCTCGACCGACGGGACGGTGAAATACCTCAAGTCCGTTGCTTCGGATAAGGTAATACCGATTCTCGTTGGCCGAAAGCTCGGACAAGCGAAAGCCTACAACGATGTATTTAAGATCGTAGAAACGCCGTACGTATGCTGGCTCAGCGATGACAACGTCATCCTCAACCGGGGCCTGGATGTCGCCGTAAGTATCCTCGAGAGAGACTCGCGTATCGGCATGGTGGGCTTGAAGACGAAAGATGTCCGGGGTCCCTTCGTTAACCAACCCTATATAGGCGGGGTGTCGACGATAGGCATACTGAACGTTAACCAGGGCATGTTACCGACGCACGTGTTAAAACAAGTGGGGGGTTTTGGCGAAACCTTCAGGGACTACGGCATCGACCCGGATCTCACGGCCAAAGTGTTTTACGCCGGGTACGACATTGTCTACACGCGCGAGATAGTAATCCATCACTACCGCAGCTGGGAAATGGAAGAAGGATCACTAGCGCATAGCGAGCTACAACAAAAACATCGCAGGTTTAAGATGTTATATGAAGAAAAGTTCGGCAGGTTAGCTAATAACGCCCCGATCTGGAGGCTAAAGTGCGCAGCCTGGTCGTTTATCGCGAAAAGCTGGCCGTTCATAAAAAATGCTTGGCGGTTATTGAAAAAAACCTGGTTGTTCAAAAATAGAGTCTCGCGTTTTATCCGAAAAACTATAAATGCACAGCGGTCACCAAATAGCACACGCCCGGTAGATAGGTATATCGTACGCGACTGGCAAAACGTATTCACCGGGCGATATATTAGTCTGCTCGATCGATTCCGGTGCGCAGGCAAGCCCTATTATCTGCGCCAACATTGCCCCTGGTATCGTATGCCAAGAGCGATACCGCAAGATGCTGTTCCATTCCCGGCGATAGATGCAGAACCGTGAACCGGTGTTCAGGAATCGCGGCGGTCAAAGACGGAGTCCAACTGTCATGGAAGGCCCTGATCGGGACGCTCATCCGCGTGGTGTTGACATGCTGTTTTACGCAGACGACATACGCGCAGCCGGGTTCGCCAGATCTTCTTTACAACGAATTAGCGCGTGCCCGGGACTCGCACGGTAGGGTGATTCATCTGTTTGGCGACAGCATCATGCGGGGTTACGGGACCGGGGTGTTCGCGGATACGATGCAGGAATCCGATAAGCTTTATGTTCTCCGTTCTCCTGCAAGCATGATCAACATCATCGCGAAGGAAAATGCGTTACAGATCTTCGCGGCCTATGGGGGGCCTATAGGGTTGCCTGAAAATTGTGCGGACGGCGCGGCTCGTATCAAGCAGCTTTCCGACGTCTTGGTTATCAGGCCCGGCGATATCGTGGTAATAGAAGACGCGGGTGATCACAACGGAAATGCAAAGCAGTACGAAGCATGCATTCGCAAACTCCGGGCCGCCGTGGTGAGATTAAAGAGTGTCACGCTGCTCTTGATGACGGTTTTTGATGCGACGGTAGAGCGTTACAGCGAGCGTGGCTTCCCATGGCATATGAAGTCGTTTGATATACCCTTTAAGGGGTATTCACATAACGATGCGATCATTCGGGCAGCCTCCACTCCACAAGATAAAGGTCGTACGCTGCTCATAGACATCAATAGAATCCTGGATCGGGTGCGGGCGTACAACCTGCTGTTATACGATTCCGACATTCTCATGGACGATAAAATTCATCTCAACGTGCTGGGTCAGCTGCACTTGGTGTGTGAGATTTTGCGCGCTGCCGGGCTGTACAGAGACGATCTGAGGTTGGCCGGAATAGAAGAGGTCGCAATCGCAAACGCTGGAAAGCTCGGATTGACTTCCCCCAGCCTAGCACAAGCACTGATTGCGCAGTCATCGGTAATTGCATCGCGCTTAGGCGGCATTGACGATTTTGGCGTCCTAGCCGCACTTCGAGTAGCAGCGATCAGCAACGGATTACGCAAAGTCCACGAAACGCAGAGATCTCAAACGCGGGTTATCAAGAACATCCGCAATTATGTCTTGGTAAACACGATAGCTACATTGCTTCTATTGTTGTTCACGGGGCTCCTTAGTGTTTACACACTCATCAAGACTCGGCGAACGTGACTGGCGCTAAACGTTGGGAGAACGTGCCGGCGGGAGCATAGTTGAATGGTAATCAGGCTACGGAAAGTAATTAAAGGAGCACTCGGCTGGCGAGTGACCAACGCCATAGCGGGCATGAAGCATCCTTTCGTCACGATGGAAGGTTTACCGGACTGGGAGGTTTTGCTTGGCACTAATCGGCCGCTCTGGGAACAAGCGGCCCGGACCGCCGCGAATGGCCCCAAGGTGCTGATCGCCACCAACGTCGGCGGACACGGCCCGGTGAGCGTCGTCGAGAGCATGCTAGGCGTAGCGCTGACGCTCCGCGGCGTGCAGGTCCAAACGCTGCTTTGCGATGGGATGCTCCCCGGCTGCCTCAAGGCGGAAATCTCGACCCTGCCCGATCCCGGCGTAATTGAGCGATACGAACTGCCGAAAGTTCTGTGTCCGGGCTGCGTGCAGAGGGGAGAGGCGGTGTTCTTGCCCATCGGCACGAAAGTCATTCGCCTGAGCGAGTTAGTCACACCGCAGGATCTCGATCAAGCGAAGCATCTCGCCGCAGAAACACCGGCGACCCAGATTCCGCATTTCCGTCAGGACGGGTTGGCGGTCGGTGAGCACGCGCATGCCGGCGCACTCCGCTACTACGCGCGCGGCGACTTGTCCGCGGAATCGTTGGGTGAAGTGGTGCTCCGAAGGTATTTCGAGGCGTCGCTTTTGACCGCATATGCCATGCAGCGGCTCCTAAAGGAGGTCCATTTCACTGCGGCGTGCTTTCACCATGGGCTATACGTCCCGCAAGGGATCGTCGGTGAAGCGTGCCGCAAATGGGGGGTGAGGCTGAGCAATTGGGTGGTGGCATACCGCCGTAATACACTCATCTTCAGTCATGGCGACACCTACCATCACACCTTGCTGTCGGAGCCTGCGACCGAATGGGAGGGCATGGCGTGGGGAGATCAACAAGACGCGCAGATTCTGGATTATCTAAAAAGCCGCTGGCGCGGCACGCGCGATTGGATTTGGTTTCACGAAAAACCCGATGAGGATTTTGACCGGTTCATTCGTGTCTCCGGTATAGATCCCGGCAAACCGTGCATCGCGATGCTGACCAACGTGATGTGGGATGCGCAGTTACATTACCGGGCCAACGCGTTTTCGAACATGTTGGATTGGGTGTTACAAACTATTGGTTACTTCAAGGGACGCCCGGATGTGCAGTTACTCATCAGGATCCACCCTGCGGAGATCCGCGGAACGGCGAAGTCGCGGCAGCCGCTGACAGAAGAAATCGAAAAGTTTTTTCCTCAGTTGCCTAGGAACGTGTTCATCATCCCGCCGGAGAGTCCGGTGAGTACCTACGCGGCGATGATGCACTGTGATTCCGCCATCATTTACGGCACCAAGACCGGCGTTGAGCTAACCAGCATCGGCATACCCGTGATTGTGGCCGGGGAGGCTTGGATACGGAACAAAGGGATCACCCTCGATGCATCATCCCCGGAGCAGTACTTCGAGATCTTGGACCGGCTGCCGCTGGGGCGCAGGAACAGTATCGAGATCACGCGGCGGGCACGCAAATACGCATACCATTTCTTTTTCCGGCGCATGATCCCGCTGCCGTTTCTCGTTCCGAACGGAGGGCCAACGGCCTTTCAAATAGTCATCGAGAAGCTGGATAATCTGCTGCCGGGAAATTATCCGGGCTTGGATATCATTTGTAATGGAATCTTGGGAGGAACCCCTTACATATACCCGGCAGAAACGTACGGAATACACGACGGCTTGAATTAAGGAAGCTCTGCAAAAGTGTCGAGAGCAAGCCCAGATGCGCGCAGCCGCGGAGGGAGTCGCGAGAAAGATACAGAGGTTACTTCTGGACCCCGAAAGCGATGACTAAACCGCGGTTACTTCGTGCGATCGACCAGCCTCTAAGTATCCTGCGGGAGTTCGTTGCGTTTCGATGGCTCAAGAGGCGGCACTCGAACTCGCAACAACATGAATCGAAGAGCGTACAAGAGTTAAGAAGCTTTGGAATATCTTTTGTTCTAGGTAGCTACAACCGTTTTCCGCTTTTAGTGAAAGCGATCGATTCGATCCGCTCACACGATGTTCCCGTTCCCTTTGAAATAATTGTCATCGATGGCGGGTCGACCGACGGTACGATGGAGTGGCTGAGTGGCCAAAAAGATATCATTAGCATCATTCAGCACAACCACGGAGAGTTTCGCGGGAGACCCGTAGAGCGCCGAAGCTGGGGTTATTTCATGAATCTCGGATTTAAGATTGCACAAGGCAAGTTCATTTTGATGATGAGCGATGATTGTGTTTTGCTACCGAACGCGGTGATATGCGCTATGGCGCGTATTCGTGAGCTCGAAAGGCAAAATCACAATATAGTGGGTGTAGCATTTTATTTCCGCAACTGGCCACTTGAGAAGGATTATTACGTTCAGAAAACACTTGGCGGTAAGCTCATGGTGAATCATGGGCTGTTTCTGAGGACAGCTATCGAATCGGTCGGTTGGGCAGATGAAGAACGTTATATTTTTTACAAAGCGGATGGCGACCTATGTCTAAAACTTTGGCAAGCCGGTTACACCATCGTTGATGCTCCCGGTGCTTTCGTCGAGCATTACGTACATCCTTCTGAGACCATTCGCGTCGCTAATAACACTACGCTTGGTTACGACCGAAAAGCGTACCGCCGTCGATGGGGCAGCCAGTTCAGCGTGCAGGACTGTGGCAGAGTAACGATTTCCTTTAACGATCCGTCACATACGGCCGAAAAGACGTTTGGAGATTTATCGGCCGCACCGGCGAGCCGTCAGGTATGTTGACGAGGACCGGGTTCTGGAATTGCAAAAAAGGATTTGTCGTCGCAGCCACGCGCGTAGTGTTGTCAGCCGGACCCCCTTAAGCCAATGCCGTTACGCATAGGTTTTAGGGTGCGATCCAGTTCCGCATGGATAGGTGGCGTGCATTACGTGCTGAATTGGATTAAAACGCTGAGTACCCTTGATCCACCCGATAGACCAGCGATTTATTTACTGTACTCCGATCCAGATGGCGAATCTATAGCTCGGGGCTATTCCAGTGTAGTGGCGGGTGTCGAAAGATTCGACCGTGCCCACCTATTAAATCTGGATACCGTGTACCCCATAACGCAGCTTTTTGAGGCACCTTTCGATGCTCCATGGGCTGGCTGGATCCCGGATTGGCAATATAAACACTTGCCCGAGATGTTTGATGAGCTTGAGCGTGAACGCCGTGACCTTAATTACCGGCTATTGGCCACTCGCGCGCCCTTCCTGGTTGTCAGCAGCCAGATGGCATATTACGACACGGTCCGTTTCATTGGCCAGGACCTCGTGCCGATGGCAACCCTTCCTTTCGCCGCCGTGATCGAAGCGTCTCATATTACGGATGCCGACGCCTCCGAGCTCTGTATGCGTTATGGCCTGCCAATCAGGTTTTATCTTGTTTGCAACCAATTTTGGAAGCATAAGAACCATATTGTCATACTACGTGCCTTAATGAGACTCAAGGAACTGCCAATAGTCTGCGTCTTTACCGGAGATACTAACGATCACCGCTGGCCGGAACATTTCCAGGAGCTTCGGGGGTTCATTTCGGAGCACTCCCTCGAAGGGTCAGTACGTTTGCTGGGAAGCATTCCGCGGGAGGACCAACTTCGGCTGATGCAGGTAGCGACATGCATTATTCAGCCAAGCCTCTTCGAGGGTTGGAGTACGGTGGTCGAGGAAGCGCGTGCGCTGGGGCAATATCTTTTATTATCGGATATCCTGGTTCACAGAGAACAAGCGCCGCCGGGCGCGCTTTATTTCGCCCCTGAGGATGACAACCAGTTAGCCGAGCTCATGAGAAATGTGTGGCATGCGGCGAGCGTATCGTCGATAAATCAGGTTACCGAATCGTGGCGCGAAGGAAGCGAAAGTTACATAGAAGACTGCGCAAGAAAGTTTCTGGAGGTAACCGATAAGGTGCGTACCAATTACGACCCTCACCGGCATGATCCGGCCATCATTTTGGCGGAGGTGCTGCCGTATCTTTACAGATCTCGGGATCGGAGTAGCGCTAAAGCAGAACTTTATTCACGAACCGTAACCGCGACCCGGAGAAGGATGAAGGCACAACCCGAAAAGCTTGCGATCCTGACGTCGTTAATATCGACGCATGCTCCGGATTATCTGGCGCAGTACCGCGAACAGATCGCCGAGCCGAACTTGTGGATCACGCTTAACGATCAGTTCCGGGGACGCGGAAAAAGAGGGGCGCAAAAGCTCCGCCGTAAAGTTCATCGTTTTTTCTCCACCTTGCGAAGGTAATGGTTATCGGTATGTAATGTGTCGCGTTCTTAGACATCGCTCGGAACGACCGGCGCGCAGGGAGGGGCCGATCAGATTGGATGATCACGCGTTCGCCAACGGTCAGGCACACCTCCGGCCACGCAATCTATTGGATGCCGTCTGCGAGGTCGCTAGCTTTTCGGGAGGACTACAGTTACGGTCGGTCTGGCGCCGCTTCGCAGCGCAGTCGGTTATAGGCGAGATGGTGAGGCTATCGGTCACAGCCCGATTGATCAACCTCAATTCCGCCGAAACCGTGGTAATAAAACCCGAGGCGGTCATTCGGGGAATCATACGAAACGAGGCCAATGGCTCCATAGCGATAGGGAGCTGCTGCTATATTGGGGACGACGTACTGATCAGCGCTGCTGAGCGCATTGTCATCGGCGATTCGACACTTGTTGCCCACGGAGTGCAGATTTTCGACAACGATACTCATCCTCTGGATCCCTGCGAAAGGGAGTTACACTTCATGAGCATGCTCGGTCGTCCGAATAACCGGACACTTTCGATCGCCGCGGCACCCGTCCGAATCGGGCGGCGCTGCTGGATCGGGATGAATAGTCTAATAATGAAAGGAGTCAGCATCGGCGAAAACACCATCGTCGCTGCCGGCAGTGTGGTGACCAACGATCTCCCCGGCGCTGTTGTCGCGGCGGGAAATCCCGCGGTGCCGATCAAACGTATATGAGGCCGTCCGACATGGGAAGTATTCGAAAGTCTATGTTGACTTTAATCAGATCCAAGGTGGCGATCTCATCGAAGGGGTTAATCGAGGCGCGCACCGACCTACCGTCGCCGAAGTACAAGGACCAGCGTACCTGTGTAGATGCAGTCAGCTACCAGATACCGGCGGGGAAAACAGCGTGGTATCCGCCTCCTATGGTGGGTGCCCAGGCTCTGGGCCAGCAGGTTCTCGGATCGACGGCGTCGTACGTCGAGAAAGCCTGTGATCTTCTCAAGCAGCTTACGCGCGACGACTATGCTGAATACCTGTTGGGTTTCTATGGGGAGGGACTAAAGCGTTACCGCGAGGACTGGCGTTACGCGGATATTATTACGGTGCTCTTGGCGCTTACCGAGCACCTAGGGCCTCAACGTTACCTGGAAATCGGTGTCAGGCGGGGCCGTAGCGTCTGCGCCGTGGCGAGCCTGGCGCCGTCCTGCGAGCTGGCTCTGTTCGATATGTGGATAGGCAACTACGCGGGAATGGACAATCCCGGGCCGGAGCTTGTGCGGCACGAGCTGGCCAAGGTCGGACACAGGGGAAACTGTGAGTTTATCGACGGAAATTCACACGCTACCCTGCCTCGGTACTTTGCGGAGCACTCCGATGCCGTATTCGATTTAATAACGGTCGACGGAGACCATTCGAGTCTCGGAGCCGCGCAGGATCTCTGCGATGTGCTACCTTATCTTGCCGTCGGAGGGGCGATCGTCTTCGACGACATCGGTCACCCGAGGACCCCGGAACTGCGGGAAGTGTGGTGCCGTATCGTCGCCGATGATCCGCGGTTTTCGTCCTGGGCCTTTGATGAAGTCGGATATGGAGTGGCGTTCGCGATCCGCAAATGGTAAACGATCTCAACTTTGATTCTTGCCCACACTTGTGGCGCTGGCTAAAAAACGATCTCAATATTAGAACCGTCATTGACATCGGTGCACACGACGGGGCGTTTGCCGAGTTTCTTGCCACCTGGTTTGCACCCGAAGCGGTTTTCGCCATAGAGCCGCTTGAGGCCTGTCAGCCGCACTTGAAGGCACGATCGGACAGGATCTCAGGCTTCCAGATTTTTAACGTTGCGTTGTCCGATAACCCAGGAGAAAGTGTATTGTTTGAGAATGCACACGCGCCTTCCTCGTCGCTGCTGCATGTGTCGGAGACGATGTCAATGGAGTTTCCGTTTACGGTAACGACCAATCCCGCCAAGGTACAGCTTGCCAGGCTCGACGCTCTTCTGGACCCTAGCCGCCTGCACCGCGATATTCTCATAAAAATCGACGTGCAGGGAATGGAAGATAAGGTGATCGCTGGAGGGAAGAAGGTTTTCTCCACGGCGAAAGCCGTATACATCGAAATGTCGTTTGTCGAGCTATACGAGAAGCAACCGTGCTTTCATGAGGTTCACGCATTACTATCCAGCCTCGGGTTTCGTCTGGCAGGCATCAAGAACCAGATTTGTTCACAGAAGAAAGGGAGGCCGCTGTTTGCGCATTGCGTCTATCTGCGGGTGTGATCGGTTGCGGATATACTACTGTTGATGGCCACTTGCCATCGAATCCCGGCGAAAAACTGAAGAACGATATGGGGCAATCGTTCCTTACTCACGTTACGGGAACCTTGCGGAAGTTACGCAAACGCGCCCGTCTCACGCGGACGGCGCTCTCGCAGAAGTTGAACATACCGACTTGCCAGCCTTCACAAGACGATCACCGCCAAGCAAAGCTCGAAAAATTAATTCATTTGCTCGATCGCGACTATATTCGCACCCGAGGGACGGTAGCTGAGCGACTGTTTTATCATCAAATAGCAAAGGCACTGAAGCATGAGATTTTTGAGGTCAGAAGAAAGCTAGGTGCTGATTATATTGCTAGCTTCCAAGAGAAGCTCATCTATTCTGACTTTAGGATCGAACCGGGCCAGGGCATCGGCATCGTACCCTTAAAGGGGTATCGTCCATTTGATATGGCCCAGGCGGAGGCTAGGAAGAAGATCGCACAACGGGAAGCCGACCAACTGCCGTCGAAGGGAAGCCTTGATTATATTGCAAGTTCCCAAAAGGACTTCGATTTCGGGTCAGCAATTGCGCAACTCGCTCTAGACCCTAATCTCATCGTCCCTATTATCCGCTATTTTGGGTGTCTCCCGGTTCTGTTTGGCTTTGATATCAACCGGGCGAGCTGCAGAGAAATTCTGAAGTGGTCATCGCACCTGTATCACCGCGATCCTGAAGATATCATGCAGATCAAGGTGCTCATCTACCTTACCGACGTGGATGCAGAGACCGGACCCTTTACTGCCCTTCCGGCGGAACTATCGCATACAGTGGCCCGGCAGTTGAACTACCGCACCGGTCGCTTGGAGGACGAAGAGGTGTATCGAATCGTTGGTCAAGGTCGAGAGAAAGTCTGTACTGGGCCTCAGGGTACAGCTATTTTTTGCGATACTAACCGCTGTTTCCATTACGGTGGCCGTATTCAAGCACGGTCACGCTACGTGTTGACCGTTTACTATTCTCTCCCCACTTCAACTTGGTTTCCGCTTTTCCCCGGCGACGGCGAACGCAGAAACCTAGCGCCCTTGCTGTGCCCCCTTGAGAATCATGCATTCGAGCAGGCGCTTTTAGGTCTCAATTGGACGGTTTCCGAACTTGATGATTCCCTATCTAATGTCTGACGAATCTGTCGTCCATGATGAGCGGCGATTGAACGGCTCACCGCCTTCGTTCATGCTGTCATCTGTAAGAGATTCGAATCCTGGTTCGCTCGTCGACCTAGTGAAACCCATTTTGACCGTGCAAGACGATGAGCGATCATCCGTGTACCCGCACGACAGTCCGTTTTGATAACAGGCTCTTCCGCAGAATTTGTGGGTCAGTGGCGAGACGGTCTAGCGATGATCGCATGATAATCTGGGTCTGTTTATTTGGGCCTGGCCCAGGAGTTTTCGGGTTCGAGATTTCAAGGCAATGTAAGAGCGCCACGGTTAACTCCCTCTCCCTCCGGGAGAGCAACCGTGTTCAAAGTCAAGTGCTTTGCAGCTGCCAAGGGGCATTATTTTTCAATATGGCATTCATGATGGTGAGCAGTTTCCGCATGCAGGCGACGATGACCACTTTGGCTGGTTTCCCCGCCTGTTTGAGT
>JBIMKD010000344.1:0-3578 GCA_043673815.1 Chromatiales bacterium | reverse complement strand
TATCGTGGGAGTCATATTTGGGGCGCGGTATACGCCGATCTCGAACACGACTTGAGCGGTCCTCCTTTGATGGACCACGGGCGGCATCCTTTGCCAAGCCCGCAAGCGCTGGAAACGCTGTTCGGGCGCCTGGGTATCGAAGACCGCACGCAGGTCGTGGCCTACGACGACGCCGGTGGTTCCATCGCAGCGCGGTTGTGGTGGTTACTCCGCTATATGGGGCACGACAAGGTTGCCGTCCTCGACGGGGGGTGGCAGCAATGGATCGCCACGGACTTTCCGGTCATGGCCGGTGACCAATCCAACACCGCGGGGGATTTTCACGGCGCACCTCAGCGTCATCTCTTGCATACGATCGACGAGCTCGCGCGGGCATCATTGTTGTTGGATTCGCGTGATCCCGCCCGCTATCGCGGAGACCATGAGCCCATAGATCGCGTGGCGGGCCACATCCCTGGAGCGATAAATCGCTGGTGGAAAGACAACCTCGATGCCGAAGGTCTATTTCTCTCCGCGGACGAATTGCACCTGCAATTCACAACGCTGTTCAAAGAAACGCCTCCACGGCGGGTCTCGGTATATTGCGGTTCCGGTGTGACTGCCTGCCATAACCTCCTGGCGATCAAGCACGCCGGGCTGGAGATGGGCCGGCTTTATGCGGGCTCCTGGAGCGAATGGTGCTCAGATCCCTCCCGTCCGGTGGCGCGTCATAGCGAATAATATTCGCCTAGACGGGACGATCTAAGAGCATTGCCGTGCCATCCAAATCGGCGTTATTGCCTAAACCGGCGCGGGATGAGCAGCTTTTGAAGCTTCTCGCGGACGGAAATATCTATTCCACCGCCAGGGTGGCTTCAGCGTTCGGCGGTGAAACACCTCCGTTAGAAACCCTCGCCGCCTTGCTTGGTTCTTACGGTGTGGAAATTGAGGTTGTGGGCGATGACCGGTTGAGATTGAAGCACCCCATCGAGCTTTTCGAGGCGAATCGGATAGTGAGCCCCCTGGAACGATCTGGTTCTGCCCCTCGTCGCATCGATCTAGTGTTCTCGATCGATTCCACTAACCAGGCGCTTATAGAAAGAGCGGGCCGAGAAGATGCTCACCGGCATGTGTGCCTGGCCGAGTTCCAGCGCGCCGGCCGAGGGCGGCGCGGGAAAGCGTGGATCGCTCCGCTTGGAAGCGGGTTATGTATGTCCGTCGCCTGGGATCTCCGGGTCGCTCCCGAGATCCTATTGTCGCTTGGGTTGACGACGGCCACGGTCGCAGTGCGCGTTCTGAGAAAGCTGGGGATCGATGATGTCGGGATAAAATGGCCGAATGACATCTGGTGGAAAAACTGCAAGCTGGGCGGCATTCTCGTTGAAACCAGGGTCGGGCCGCATAATAAGCACACGGCCGTGGCCGGGATCGGTATCAACGTAGCGTTTCCTCAACGGAGACTAGGCGAAATAGAACAACCTTACACAGACATACAGACAGCGCTGGGGCGCGGCGTTTCACGAAATGCCCTTGCCACGGCCTTGCTGCACGAACTTCATACGGCGTTCACAATCTTCGAACGCTTCGGATTTGCTCCGTTTTACGATGAATCTCGAGAGTATGACGTCGTTTATGGGCAAAAAGTACAATTGTCCTGGCGTGGGGCGCGCCTGATCGGCCGCGCCTTTGGCATCGACCCGAGTGGGGCATTGTCCCTGGAAGTCGAGGATTCGACTTGCCGTTTTGAAGCAGGTGATTTAAGTTTGAGACCGGCCGATTGATGCTAGTCGTTGACGTTGGCAATAGTAGGATCAAATGGGAGTTCTGGAAGGATGGATACACGCTGGCCCAGGGAAGCGCCGATACAAGTAGCGCGTTCAACGGGCTAGTCGATTGCGAGTGGGTAAAACTTCCAAATCCACAGCGGCTACTCGTCTCGAACGTTGCCGGTGAAGGTATCGCCGAGCGACTGACTCGATGGACCGTGGAAAGATGGCGCGTCGCCCCGGAATTTGCCACGGTTAGCGTGGCGGCGTGCGGTGTGAGGAACGGTTACGACAAACCAACGCAGCTTGGTGTGGATCGCTGGTTAGGCTTGATCGCGGTTTGGCATCGCCATGCATCGCCGGCGTGCCTAGTGGATTGTGGAACGGCGGTGACAGTTGACGGTTTGTCGCCGGTCGGCCAGCACATCGGAGGACTCGTTCTACCCGGGCTGTCGATCATGCGGCGCGCTTTGGCCGCACACACCGACGCAATCGAGGAGACGCGCGCCGGGGATGCGGTGCTCCTGGCGCACAACACCCGAGACGGGGTGGTGGCCGGAACAGCTCACGCGATCGCTGGGTGCATAGACCGCGTCGCTAGCGAGATCAAGCGGCGATTCAGTGAAGCTCAGTGTATTATTACCGGGGGCGACGCTCGATTTATCACACCTCTCTTAACGGATCGGTTCGTGATGATTCCAAACGTTGTACTCCAAGGCTTGCTAATTTGGGGCCGGCGTCCTCAGCCATGAAATGGTTTGTATTCGTACTCCTGACCGCCAACTTTCTGTACTTTGGATGGGAATATAACACGCTGCTGCGCGACTCTTTGAAAAGAGCAACGCATGATCAGCCCATCCCGCAACAGGTGGAAAGCCTGAAACTATTGCGTGAGCTCGACCTGCCGCAAACGCCTCGCGCGCGTACTGGTCCAGCCGTGGGCGAGGATCCCGAGCGTAAGGACGAAACGGGAAGAGCATCAAACATCGGACAAGCGAGCAGTACGTCCGAGCCAACGGCGCCAGTCACGGCGCTTCCGGATGAGCAACAAAAAGCGAAGACTGGTTCTACATCGAAGGCCGCGCACGCCGCAGATCCTGCGGTCGGTCAACCGCATGATTTCTGTTTTACGGTCGGGCCGTTTGTGGATGAACGGGCGGCGAGCGAGGCGACATCGTGGCTTGGTCATTTCAACGCGCGTAACTGGACTAGGCAGGACGAGAAGATCACTGCTAGGAGATACTGGATATTCATAGAGCCGACTGGGCCCGAAAGCCTCGCTCGCGCTATTCTTGAAGATCTTAAGAGCAAAGGGGTGGAAGATTATATGCTCTTCAGAGACTCGGCTTCAAAGAGGATAATCTCCCTCGGGTTGTACAGCACCGAAGGATCGCTGGAGATACGGCGGTCAGAACTGCGGAAAAAAGGATTCGACCCAAGCGTTCGCCCGCGCCACAAAGTTATAAAACAGCACTGGGTCGATTCCATGGCGAGCGAGAACCCCTCAATTCGGCAGCAGCTAAGAGAGAAGTTTGGCACTCAGTGGTCAGCAAGAGATTGCGCTGAGCTGCAGGCCAATCTGCGAGACTAAATTAGCTTCCGTCGCCGATTCTCGCGGCATCCTCGCCGAACGTCATACTAGGTATTCTCGCGGAGCTATCGGTATGCAAGTCGCGGTGTGGCGGGAAATATATCGTAAACGCGAGATAGGGACATTCCGAGCTGTTGCAGCGCTTGCTCCAGATCCGGGCCGGAATAGCGGTACTTCTGAAGCACCGCATAGGCTTCGGCAAGGAGATTACCGTAGTACAAAGTGCGTCCGAGCGACGACAT
>JBIMKD010000343.1:0-15456 GCA_043673815.1 Chromatiales bacterium | reverse complement strand
GTGAAATTCCATCTGCCACCCGTTACACTGTGTTTCCATAAGGCCGTCCTCGTCATTGCGCATAACATGCTGATCGCACACATATTATGCCACGAGATACGGCCTTTTTCTTGGCTATCGGTGAGAAATCCGGGCTAGGCCCCCGGGAAGGAACGCTTTACGACTTTTCTACCTTGACGGCCCCCATCTTGTAGGCCGGTTGATCGCTGAAGCTATCGAAGGCCGGATAGGTCAGGAAGTTGGTTTCCTCATAGTGCATGGGCAGAAAGATCGCGCCCGCTGGTGTAGACTCAGCGATCCGGACGTCGACCTCCACGCTACCCCGGCGGTTCGATATCCGCACACGGTTTCCCGGTGTGACCCCAAGTTGCAGGGCGTCTTCGGAGTTTAGCTCGGCGTAAGCTTCCATGGGATATCGGCCGGTTAACAGCTCTACCTTGTCCGTGCGCGTTCCGGTGTGCCACTGGTGCACAGTGCCTCGCCCGGTGAGCAGCCAGAACGGCCATTCGCCGTCCGGGATCTCCGGTACCCGCTCGACCCTGCCGGTTAAGAATTTGGCACGTCCATCCGGGTGAAAGAAGCGTCCGTCGGCGAAAAGCCTGCGAGACCTATCACTTGCGGTGCCAACTTCGGGACTGGAAAGGAAGGGCCACTGAATGCCACCGCTCTCGAGGAGTTGCCGTCGGCTCTTGATACCGCCGATGTCACAGGGTTGTCCCTTGGTCGCCTCCCGGATGATCTCGAAGGCGGCGTCCACGTCCTTCCAGGCCGAAAAACGCTCGGCGCACCCCCAAGCCTGCACAAGTTTCTTGACGATTTCAAAGTCACTCAGCGCTTCCCCGGGTGGATCCATGACCTTTTGGACGATCCCAAGGCGCCGCTCGCTGTTGATAAACGTCCCCTCCTTCTCAGGGCTTCCCGCTGCTGGCAGCACGAGGTCGGCCAATTTAGCGGTCTGGGTCGTCGTATAGAGATCCTGCACCACCAAGAACTCCAGCTTGCCCCGGTGCTTGAGGAGGTGCCCTTTAGCGATCCAACTATGGGCTGGGTTGGTACAAATGACCCACAGGGCCTTTATCTCACCCTTGCCGATCCCCTTGATGATCTGCGTGTAGGTCTTGCCCGGGTCGGTCGGGATACCCTCTTCCGGTAGCGCTAGGATCTCGGCGATCCGGGCCCGATGTTCGGGCTGAGCGAAGTCGCGCCCCCCTAATAAAGTCGTGCTGTTTGAGAACAAGCGACTCCCCATGGCGTTTGCCTGGCCGGTGAGGCTCTTGGGCCCGGTGCCGGGCCGTCCGATGTGCCCGGTAATCAGGCATAGATTGATGATGGCTTGCGCGGTGCGAACGCCTTGATGACTCTGATTCACGCCCATGGTCCACCAGAAACTCACGCGCTCTCGGGTGGTGATGAGCCGGGCGAGTTCTTCGATCTGGTCGATGGGCAATCCGCTCTGGGCAGCGGCCCGCTCCAGTGGGAATGCGGCCACATGTCGCGCGAACCCCTCGAAGCCCGAGGTGTGGGCATCAACCCAGTCATTTTTAACACAGCCGCTACGGATTAACCAATGGGCCACGGCGTAGAGTACCGTAAGATCGCTCTTCGGTTTGAGCGCCAGGTGATGGGTCGCTTCTGCCGCGGTCTCGGTACGTCGCGGGTCCAGGACCACGATGGCCGGCCGGTGCCGATTCATCTTGACGCGATTCCAGAAGATGGGATGAGCGATGACCGGATTGGCCCCGACGAAGATCAGGCAATCGCTTTCCTCGGCATCTTCGTAGCAATAGGGAGGCGCATCGAAGCCGAAGGCCTGTTGATAGGCGACGACAGAGGTGGCCATGCACTGGCGCGTATTCCCGTCGATGTGCCGCACGCCCATGCCGAAGCGCGCGAAACAACCTATGAACGCCATCTCCTCGCACGGGATCTGCCCCGTTGAGAGAACCGCCACGGCGTCCATTCCATGCCGATCTTGGACGGCCCGCATACGCTCGGCGAATACCCTTGCGGCCTCATCCCAAGTGATCCGCATCCATCGCCCGTCGGGCTTCCGCGACATAGGATAAAGGGCGCGATCTTGGGTCCTCATCGGTGCCAGCAGGTTGAAACCCTTGCTGCACGTGTGACCCAGGTTGACAGGATAATCTGCGGCAGGGAGCATCTTCGCGGCCTTGCCGGTTTCGACCTGCACGTCGATAGCACAGCCCACACTGCAATAGCTGCACGTAGTTCGGACTACGCCGTTTTGAACTTTAACGCTCGCCATCTTTGCCTTGCAGGCACCATGGTCGGTCCGCGCGCGACCTCAGCCCAAGGGAGGGTTCACCAAATGCCGTAACAAGTGCGTTGCGCGCTTGTACTGACCATAACAACAGAATGCCCAGCCCGCCGCTCAGGATAAAGATCGCGAAGCCGTCGTGATAACCTGGATCGCCAGCCAGACCCCCGGCGAGGAACTGACTGAGCACAACGGGATAGAAGAAGCCGCCCAACGCGCCCAACCCTCCGACCCACCCCGCCGCGCCGCCGATACCGCCGGGCAGGTATTCCGGAAGGATACGGAAGGCGGCGGCATTACTGATGCCCATACCGACCGCCATGACCAACATACCCAGCACGCTCGTCCCGCAGGCCACACTGAAGGTCAGGACGAAGGCGCCGGCGGTGAGGAGCGCGAGACCGATGAGGGCAGAGACCGATCCGCCGAGCCAGTCGCTCATAAAACCGGTCGCGGCTCGAACCAAACTGGTGCCCACGCTGAAGATGGCCGTAACAAGGCCTGCAGTCATCAAGTTTAAGCCATAGAGGTTCTGCCAGAAGATGGGAAACCAGGCGGTCAAGCCGAGAAAACCACCGAAGCTTACAAAATAGACCAGCACCATGATCCAGGTCCGTAGGTACCCGGCGCTGGTTTTAAGATTCGCCATCATGGTACCGCCTGGGAACAACGCCTGACCCTGAAGCGCAGCCTCGGCTCTCGCCTCCTTCGGCGTGAGACCAGCCGCGCACAGCTGGAAATACCATGCGTCTCGGCCAATGAGAAAATAGATCAACGTGCCGAGGCTCAGCGCGCCCACCCAGAGCCAGTAGCTCCCCGCTATCCCGAAATGTTCCAGCGCGAGCGGGACCAGCAAGCAGGCGAGCCCGGGACCAGTATTACCGATACCTGCATAAAGACCCAGGGTTCTCCCCTGGCGTTCGCGGGGATACCAGTAACCCACCATGGCGATCCCGACCGAAAAGCAGGCGATGCCGGCACCGGCCATGGTGCCGAAGATCGAGAGGACCGCGATGCTTGGGGTGCCGATACTGAAAACGATCGCGAGTCCCGAGACCCCGGCGATGCTAGTCAGGAGCAGCACCAAATTGGGTAGGCGCCCTCCGACCGTGTCCGCCCAGGCCCCGAAGGGGATGCGGAGCAAGCTCCCCGCCAAGCTCGGCACGGCGATCAAAAAGCCCAATGCCGTAGGGTCCAGCTCCATGTCATCCCGAAGCCGCTTGGCGATCGAAGCGAATAGGGCGACACTGGCCAAACCGGCGCTGAAAGCAATGGTGGCTGCCACCAGGGCCTGAGCGGGTCCACCTTTAAAGCTCATCGCCATACTGCCAATCCTAATGGTCCGTTTTTTTATTGTGTCGAGCGCTGTGTCCACCAGGATATTAGGTTCCCCGCAGGTCGAGCTTGAAATCGACCATGGTCGCACCCCCACATGACTATGTCTCAGATACAGTGCGGGCTATTTAGCTCACTCGGATAGAAATCTAAAATACCTTAACCCATCGGCGGTAAGCTCTGTGCCCCGTTTGAGTGACAAACTGTTTTGAATTTTTCGCCATCACCGCTCAACAGCGCTTGAGCATGCCCTAATGCGGGGTATGTCTCACTTCTCGTCCTTCCCAACACCCGTTTAGTGTCAGGATCAACGAGTTTTATTAGGACCTGCAACTGTACTTGCTCTTCCCAGATGCAGTAGCCGCCTAAGCCAACCTCTAGGACAGCATCCACTGGCTCTGCCCCAAACTGGCTATAGTCAATCGAACCCCGTTTCTTGGTTGTACCATTGCCTGATAGGGAACCTCCAGTTTTCGAGATGCGCGGTTCGTGCTTCTTCTGCTAGGGGAAGCTGGTAATAACGCTCACTCACCATGGTTTTAATGGCGCCGTTCGACGGCAACTGGCAAGCAATCCGCTGGGCAAGCATCATCGTTGGCATCCAGAGGGTTTTGCCGTCATTGAAGCCGGTGGTGAGGTTTGCTGCCGGGGTCTCATTGACCCACCCAGTGATGAGCACTCCGCCGGGACCACGATAGACCTTACGGTCTAGCACTGAATCGAGTGGCATGGTTTCACTCAGCATCGCCAGGCTGCTGGGTCAGAAGCAAGTCTGGCGTCACCTCAAGCGGTGGTGCTTCAATGGAGAGCACCAGGACGGTTTTGATTTGACTGACACTATGAGGAGATGGCTGGATTTGGGGACCTAAACACCCGTTTAATCCAACCAGAAGCGGCAGTAATAGGCTATAAGGTTTCATGGTCAGAGATCTCTGTCGAATCTGAAAAACCTAACGTCGGGGCATCTCCAAGCAAGCAGATGACCCCTGCCACTGATAAAGCCTAAGTAGGCTTTATCGCCCGTCCTTTTATTTCGCAGCAACCCCTGTCCCTATTGGATCGCCATCACCCGCTTTGACCAGCCCCAGCGCCCCACGGCCTACAAAATTGAAGGCATGGGTGACGATCGGATAGAGGCCGTCCTCGGCAGTCGTGAACTCGATGATCGCCCCCTGGGCCGGCGCCAGATCCACCGCCTGGGAACCATAGTGCCCCGGGTTATCGGGAGTCAGATTGACCCCTTCTTTGATCACGGTGTCGAAAATCGTCCCCACAATATGAAAGGAGCTATCCTCACTCGGGCCTGCGTTCAATACAAACATGCGCACGCGCTTGCCCGTAGCAACTTGCAGGGGGTGGTCTTTGTATTGGTTGGCGACGCCGTTGAACACGACATGGTCCGGGAAAGCCGCGTTAGCCGCTTTATTGAGATCGACGGGTTGCCGCTGCGGTCCCAAATACCATTCGCTCTGCACCAGGGCAAATTCGTGGTCGACTTTCTTGAAACCCCCCTTCGGTTCAACAATGACCATCCCATACAGGCCATTGGCCATGTGATGCAAGGGATGGGGACTGCCGCAATGGTACATCCACACCCCGGCATAATCCGCCTGCCACTCGTAGAGCTTTTCTTCGTCCGGTTTAATCGAGGTCATCTCGTCGTTCCAGGCGACCTGGCTCGAGTGGAAGTCGATCGAATGAGCCATTTCATTGCTGGCGGGGTTTTTCAGACGCACCGCCACGGTATCGCCCTGTTTGACCCGAATCACCGGCCCCGGCACTTTCCCGCCGAAGGCCCAGACCTTTTGCACATAGCCCGGCGCGACCGTCATCAGCTTCTCCTCGATCACCAAATCGATGTCATGGACCTTGCTGCCACGGAGGGGTTCGGGGGCTCTGGCGTCGTAGAGCTTGTAGGGTAGCGCCTTCGGATCAGGCTCAACGGCAGTCGCCGCCGCAGGACCCCTATCTTTGACGGGCCCAGTGCCCGCCACCCGGATCTCGCCCTTCATGCCCGCATGGGAATGGCCGGGCACTGAGCAAATGAAGCCAATGCCATCTTCCGGCACCTCGACTTCCCCCACCGCGATGGCGCCTGCGAGAGCTGAAATCTTGGCGCCATCCGGGAAGGTAATGTCGTGGGGCATCTGGCCCGTATTGAGGAGTTTGACGATATACCGACCCGGCCTGGCGACGGTCAAAGCATTGGGCTGGTAGGCCAAATCAACGGCGCGGATCTCCAAGGTCTTGAGAACCTCCTTAGAGGCCGCAGCAGCAGGCCGGACAACCTGGGCGGACTCGACGCCTTTAGGTTGCGTTGATGCACAACCTGCCAAGCTGAGAGACAGAATTGGAACAGCAAATGATAGAGTTGAATATAGGTTTTTCATAACTTGCACCTTTTATAAGAATTATGTCTACAAGCGTGGGGAGGGGAACGGTCGTCAGACCAGTCGCACCTGCGTGGACCGTTCGTCGCCGCCCTATCGTCCTGTTCCGTTTCGCGGTGCTGGTAGGCACCAAAACGGTAGATCGTGCCCCAGTCTGGGGCCTGCGCGCGGGTAACGGGAGCGCTTTATCGTCTTTCCAGTCCTCGCTCGTGTTAATTACGTTTTCTTCGTACTGAAGTCGGTTGACGATCTCCTTGGCGACACCGTGCGGTCGGCTTACATCACGGTATGCAGCGCTCTGTCTCGGTGTGATGCTCGCGGTTTCTTGCTCACCAGCCCAGGAAGAGCCGGTGATCAAAGGCGCCGCCAATGCCGCCAATACGGTGGCGTAGCGTGCGAGTTTCTTGTAGCGCATATTTTTCCCCTCCTCCTTTCAATCCGATACTTTCGCGAATTTGGGGGTGCGGCTTATGCGTATGCCCTAACACGCGAGCCGGCTATGGCATCACGGCTACGGCGTATTAAAGCAGGGAAGCTTCGACGCTGGCTTAGGCTATTGTGCGCAGAGGTGAGAAATAAGATGTTCATTGTGCCCCCCTCGATGTTTAGGTAATGCCGTGACTATCGTTACCAGATTCTTCCACCAATTTCTGTGAAAAAAGTCACAAATCTCTCGCTGACCGTTCACTCTGTTACTATCGATGCTGCTCAAACCACCAGAGCAAAGGACCGGCGAGTAGGCATCCATCAGCAATCTCTCAGTGCAGTTCCGTAGACTTGAAGCGCGCGCGGTAGTCCTGCGGGCTGACGCGGAGCATCCGACGGAAGCTCCGGCGCATGCGCTCGGGATCACCGAACCCGCAACGCTCGGCAATCGCTTCAATGGGAAGAGCCGTCTGCTCCAGCGTGCAGCGTGCCGCCTTGAGGCGCGCCCCCTCCACGAACTTGGCCGGCGTCATGCCCGTCTCCGTCACGAAAAGCCGGGCGAAGTTTCGCGGGCTCATGGCGACTCGCTCCGCGAGGGCCTCGATGCTCAAATCGGCATGCGGGTGAGCCAGGATCCAGGTCTGCAATCCGCGCAAATCCGGCCGGCTGTGGGTCGCTACGCTCAAGGACGGGAGCGCCTCATGACTCTGATCGGAATCTGGCTGACCCCGGACCCAGGTCCGAAACCAGCGACGATCGCGCAGGGCGTCGGCCTTCGAGCCCAGATAGGTGCTGAACTGGGACTGGTCGCCCGGTCGCCGGAGGAACATGACCATTATCTGTGCGGTGAGCCGGGCGATGTCGCGGCCCAGATCCTCTTCTACGAGGGCCAGGGCTAGATCGATACCCGCGGTTACCCCGCCCGAGGTGTAGACATTGCCATCCCGGACGAAGATCCGATCGGCCTCGATGGAGATCGATGGGTAAGCCTCCGCCAGTTGCTTGGTGAAACCCCAGTGCGTGGTCGCTCGCCGGCCGTCCAAGAGACCGCCCGCGGCGAGCAGGAAGGCACCGGTGCAGACCGATGCCACCCGCCGTACCCGTGGCGCTGTCTCCTTGATCCACCCGACCAAAGCCGCATCGGAAGCTGCGCGCTCTAACGCCGCCACGCCGCCCGTCACGATCAGCGTATCGATCGGGCAATCGATCTCGGCGTACGTATGATGCGCGACGATCTCTAGCCCCGAGCAGGTCATCAGCGGTCCGGCTTGCGCCGCAACGACCTCGAGCTGGTACGTCGGTGGAGCGACCACGCCGCTCATGGCCGTCATGCGATTCGCGAACGAGAAGGCGTCGAAAGGCCCGCAGACATTGAGCATCTGCACATCGGGAAAGGCGACGAACACGATGTTTCGCGTTGTCCCTACTTGGTGGTCTTGATTATCTGAGAGCGTTTCGTGTGACATGGTTGATCCTCCTCGTGCAGTATCGTGCTGCTGTACCTAATCTATCTGCAATGACAAAGATCCCACTTTTCCTGCCAGACCGCTACGCCGCGGGGAGGCTTGCGGGAACGGTTTCTCAGGGATTGCGAGGTGGGATCAGGTCTTGATTTATAGTTTGCGTAGAAAGAGCAAACTATAAATCAAGACCTGATCTTATAGCTGGGGGTTCTGTTGCCGCCGGATTCGCGACGATTCGACAGGCGCATGCTGTCGTTCACACCGTTTCCACGCCCGCGCGTATGAGGCAGGCGCGTAAACGCTCGATCTCGTCGAGGAGGTCGAGGATCACGGCGGCGGCCTCGGCGCTCGCCGCGAAGTCGCGCTCTAGCCGCGCGAGCCGGCGGGCACGCAAGAGATCCAGAGCGCCGAAGCGCCACGCCGTCTCATCCGGGCCCTCGGGCGAGAGGACACCGACCTCGACCAGCTCCACGATCCACTCTACCTCGGCCCCGCAGGCCTCGACCATCTCCTCTAGCGACAAGGCACCTTGCTCGCTGATGAGAATACCTGTGACGATGTCTGCGTCCATCCCGTTTCACACGCCCAAGCCGCGGCGAGGGTTGAAGGTTAGCTCCCGCGCCATGGCCCGATAAAGTTCTTTCGCACGCTCCGTCTCGGGAATGGGCAAGACCACCTCCAATACGAGATAGAGGTCTCCGGGCGGATCCCCGGGGATCCCGCGGCCCCGCAAGCGCAGCTTGCGCCCGCTCTGGGAGTGGGGCGGGATCTTGACCTCCACCGTGCCCCCCGGCGTGGGTGCCTTGACCGTAGCGCCGAGCGCCGCCTCCCAGGGCGCCACCGGCAGACTCACGTAGAGATCGCGACCGTCAACCCGGTAGAAGGCGTGGGGCTTGAACGCGACTTCAATGTAGAGATCGCCGGCCTTACCGTCCTTCACCCCGGCGGATCCTTGCCCGGCCAAGCGGATGAGCTGCCCTTCGCGGATCCCCTTGGGGATTTGCACGTTCAGCGTGCGCTCGCGTACCGCAAGCCGCCCTTTAGCGTCGAGCTCAGGCACCCGCAGTGTCACGGTCCGCGTGGCTCCGCGGAAGGCGTCCTCGAGGTCGATGAGGACCTTGGCATGATGATCCTCGCCGCGGCCGCGTAAACCCGCCCCGTGCCTCGCCCCAACCGCGCCGCCGAAGAGCGTGGCGAAGAAATCGCTGAAGTCCCCACCGAAGGCCTCGCCGGCCGGGCTGCCACGAAACTCGAAGCCCGCGTCCCAGTCGGGCGGCGGGCGAAAGTCCTGACCGGGCTGCCAGCCGGTCCCCAGCCGATCGTAGGCGGCGCGTTTCTCGGGGTCCTGCAACACCTCGTAGGCCTCGTTGATCTCCTTCATGCGCTCCGATGCATCCCGTTCCTTGCTGACGTCGGGATGATACTTGCGCGCGAGCTTGCGGTAAGCACGCTTGATCTCGCCCTCGGCGGCCGAGCGTGCGACGCCCAAGGTCTGATAATAGTCCTTAAACTCCACGTGCTTTCTTATCCATCGCCGGCCGAGCCGACCCTCATCTTAGCGCCCAGAGCAACTCCTTTGGTTGCACCTCAATAATTCTATACTGGAATGCCAATCGCCCTTCGGCAGCCCATAGCAAAGGGGCCTTGATCTTGATCAATGGTTTGCCGGCCCCATATTGTATCCTAGCCATGACCGCGGCGCGCCGAAGCCGGCGGACGCGGCGATAAATTTCTTCACTCTGGAGGTACAACCATGTACGAGTCATTGCTGCGGTTTCCGACTGATCTGTTCGCCGAGTTAGAGCGGCTGCAACGTGAGATGCAGCACGGTTTCGGGGGCGTGGGTCTGCCATCGAGCATACGTGCGGTCGGTCGCGGTGCGTTTCCGGCGATCAATATCGGGAGCACGCCGACATCCATCCAGGTCGATGCGTTCGCGCCCGGTATCGATCCCGCGAAGCTTTCGGTCAGCATCGACCGCGGGCTACTGACCATCGCGGGCGAGCGGGCCTCGGACATCCCGGAGGAGAGCGAAAAGCTCAGCCTCTACGCGCACGAGCGCGCCACCGGCGCCTTCAAGCGGGTGGTGAGCCTGCCGGAAGACGCCGATCCGGCGCGGGTCGAGGCGAGTTACCGCGATGGCGTCGTCCGCATCGTCATCCAGCGAAAGGAATCGGCCCAGCCGAGGCGTATCGAGATCAAGTGAATCTAATCATCGAGTTTTCTTTGGAGGAATGAGTCATGAGCGAGAAGCGAGAAGTTGCAAAGCAGCCAGAGGAACGGCACAGCCCGGCGATGGTGCCGACGGTGGACGTGCTCGAAGACGAGACCGGGATCACGCTGTTTGCGGATCTGCCCGGCGTGCCTAGGGATAGGCTCACGGTGCGCGCGGACGGTGACGGCCTGCTCATCGAAGGCGAGGTTGTCCTGGAGACACCGGAGGGCACGACCCCCGCCTATGCGGAGGTCCAGACGCTGCGCTTCCGGCGGCTGTTCGCCCTGAGCCGGGAGTTGGATACCACGAAGAGCGACGCGGCGTTTAAGGACGGGGTGCTCAAGCTGCGCATCCCCAAGGCCGAGCACGCCCAGCCGCGCCGGATCCAAGTCACGGTGAGCTGACGAACCCGGCGCAGTGGGGAATCTTGGCGCGGTGAAGGCGCTGCGAAAGGCTGCGTGATTGCCCTAGAATGAATCCCAATGGCTGGACCCTGCTTTCCGCATGCGCCGTTCGGCTCGAGGCTGTCGGAGCGATGCTCTGGCTTCTGGCGCTGCCGGCCGCGAGCCTCGCTCAGGAAAAGGAGACCAAGGCTATGTCGCTGACTCTCACCTCCAGCGCCTTCGCCCACAACGGCGAGATCCCCACTCAGTACACCTGCGAAGGCAAGGACCTCTCTCCGCCGCTCGCATGGTCCGGTGTGCCCACGGGCGCCAAGAGCCTCGCGCTGATCGTGGACGATCCCGACGCACCCGATCCGGCCGCGCCCAAGGTCACCTGGGTGCACTGGGTGCTCTACAACATCCCGGCGAGTACGCCTGGACTTCCGGAAGCGGTGAAGCAGCTTCCGGCCGGCACTCGGCAAGGTCTCAACGACTGGCAGCGCGCCGGATATGGCGGTCCCTGCCCGCCGATCGGACGCCATCGATACTTCCACAAGGTCTACGCGCTTGACATCGCCCTCCCGGATCCCGGCAAGCCCACCAAGGCAAACGTCGAGGCAGCCATGAAAGGCCATGTCCTCGCGCAGGCGGAGTTGGTTGGAACGTACCAGAAGCGCAAGTAAGCGAGGGTCCCCCAAGATCAGCGTTTTCGTTCCGCGCGCTCTCTGCCGCTCGCGGTATCGATTCCCAAGATGCGCCCGATGGCGTTGAGATCGAGGTGTGTTTTGCAAGCATCGGCCAGCCGGTCGATGTTCGCGTCGCGGATCTGGTGGTAATCGGGCGTTTGCGGCTCGCGCAGGCCTGCCCAGCGTAGCAGCGCGTCGCAGGCCGGGGCGGACTCGAACAAGCCATGCAGATAGGTGCCGAGGATCTGGCCATCGGCCGAGAGAGCGCCCTCGCTCCGGTCTTCCAGGTGCACGGCGGGGCGCGCGAGCGCCCGGCCAGAAGTCACGCCGGCGTGAATTTCGTAACCGCTGACGGGGGCTTCGTCCAACGTTAGCCTGCCCGTCACGTTACGGAGTTGTTTGTGCCGCGCGAGGGTCGTGCCGATCGCGAGCAGCCCGAGACCGGCGCTGTTGCCGGGCTCGCCTTCCAGCCCGAACGGGTCGTGAATGGATCCGCCGAGCATCTGGAAACCGCCGCAGAGCCCGATGAGCTTGCCGCCGTAACGCAGGTGGCGCAGGATCGCTTGCTCCCATCCTTGCGCGCGCAACCAGGCGAGGTCGGCGCGCACGCTCTTGGAACCTGGCAGAATAATCAGATCGCATGCAGGGAAAGACTCGCCCGGACCGATATAGCGAAACTCCACCTTTGGGTGCAAGCGCAGTGGATCGAAGTCGGTGTGGTTGGCTATCCGCGGCAGCGCCGGGACGATGACCCGTAGGGGTCCGTCCGATCCGGTGGCTTCGCGGCACAGCGCGTCTTCCGACTCGAGATGCAGGCCGTGGAGAAAGGGCAATACGCCGAGCACCGGTTTATTCGTGTAGTGCTCGAGCCAGTCGATCCCAGGTTGGAGGAGCCCAAGATCACCCCGAAAACGGTTGATGACGAAACCGGCGATCCGAGCCCGCTCCGTCTCGCTCAAGAGCGCCAATGTGCCCACCAGATGGGCAAACACGCCGCCACGGTCAATGTCCGCCACCAGCAGTACCGGACAATCGGCCGTCTCGGCGAAGCCCATGTTGGCGATGTCGCGGTCGCGCAAATTGATCTCCGCCGGGCTGCCTGCCCCTTCCACCAGGATCACGCGGTACTGGGCGCAGAGGCGCTGATAGGACGCCATCACCGCCGACTGCGCGATGCGCTTGTATTCGTGATAGGCGCCCGCGTCCATGGCGCCGATGGCATGGCCGTGAATGATGATCTGCGCGCCGACATCGGTGTTGGGTTTTAGCAGCACCGGGTTCATGTCGCTGTGGGGTGCAATGCCGCAGGCCCGCGCCTGCACCGCCTGAGCACGGCCAATCTCACCGCCATCCACGGTGACCGCGCTATTGAGCGCCATGTTTTGCGGTTTGAACGGCGCCACGCGCGCGCCGCGGCGCGCGAGCAGGCGGCACAAGCCCGTGACCCGCGCGCTCTTTCCCGCGTCCGAAGTCGTGCCCTGCACCATCAAGGTCGGGGTCTTCATGGGGCGGCGATCCGCGCCAGTTTGCCGAGGAAAGAACGCGTTAGCGTTGCCATGCCGAGTCGGGACACCTCGCCCGGCCCGGGCCTCCGCTTACACAGAGCTTCCGTGTAACTGCCGGCCTGATAAAATGGTCTCGGACTATTGAATAGGCAAGCAGTGAGCATCACCGTCCCTATCTCCGTGGGAGAGTTTATCGATAAGCTGACGATCCTCGAGATCAAGGCGGAGCGGATCACCGACCCCGAAAAACACCGGAACGTCGCCCACGAACTCGAGGTACTGAGCCGGCTCTGGCATGCCTCTGGGTATGAGGAGGCCGCGATCGTCGAAGAGCGCACGCGCTTAAAGGCACTCAACGGCCAGCTTTGGGAGGTCGAAGACCATCTTCGCGACAAGGAGCGGGCGCGGGAATTCGATCACGAGTTCATCAAATTAGCGCGCAGCGTTTATAGGCTCAACGATGAACGCGCAAAGACCAAGCGTGCGATTAATCTCAGGCTCGGCTCGGGGTTCGTTGAAGAAAAATCCTATTCAAGCTATGACACGACGGCCTGAGCGCGCGCTGCCGGGCGACCTTGAGGGTCGAGCCCTGCAGTCATCCGGCAAGGCGCTCTAGCCGTTTACCCCCTTTTTTATTTCTACGACGTTATTCTGTGATTGTTTAATTGAGTTTAGCGTCTTCTATCCAAGCCTTTATAAATTCTTTACGATCTTCTGCGGGAAAAAAACCTTGTGGAGGGGCTTCCCCTTCTTCGAGAGCGCGAAGTTGCGCGTATATCGCGGAAAACCGTTCCGTCTTACTACTACTTAAGACTTCTTTCTCTTCCTTCAAGTATTCGCGCAATTCGTTTATTTCCCGCTCTCTTTGATCACAGACAGCAACGGTTCGTTCATATGCCTGCCCAATGTATTTTATGGGATCCTCTAATATGCCCGCATGCTCCGGTTTCAAACTCTTAATGCGAGGCCCAATATCCGTGTCTTCACGAGCTAAATCGATTAAACGCTTGCCCCCTTCGCGAGCTTCCCTTGCAAGGGCTCGTACTCGTTCGTAAGCCTTCGAATAGCCCTGTAAGGCCAATAAGATATATAGTGGCTCGGCGACAATGTGGTCTTTGCTCATTTCTATATTCTTCCGCATCTCCTCTTCATTTACGCGTAGTGCACTGATCGCTCTATTTAGACGGACCGTGCAATAATCGAGTGCCACAAAAAGTTCAGGGAGAAACCGTTGCGACGCCGAATTTGTAAGATCGCGTTGATGTTCAGAGATTTGATCCATCAAGAGTGTTGTTATCCTAGGGGCAAAAGCCTTCCACACGCCCTTCACATTTTCAAAGTTCTTTGGATTTAGTTTGTGCGGCATTGTGGAAGAACCGACCGTGTCCGCAGAAAATTGCTCCTGCACCTCTCCTATCTCACTCCTGTGAAGATGGCGGATATCATCAGCCAAATTTGCAAGCACAGAGAAACAGGAGTGCGCTGCATAGCCGAGGTCCGTTATATACTCCGGCTGAACAACCTGACTTGATATGCTTCCAGGAGCCGCTTGAAGCCCAAGGTGCGAAAGAAAGAGTTTCTCGAACATAACGGCCCCGCGTGGCAGTTGGAGGGAAAGCGCGTTATAAGCTCCCACCGCACCAGAAAGTTGCCCAGGAAGTTTCTGTCGAGTGTCTTCTAATAATTTTATACGCCCACCCAGACGGTCTACGTATAGAGCGATAGCAAATCCGAACGTAATAGGTTCGGCATGACGACCATGTGTTCGTCCGATTTGAGGTGTTCCCGCGTGCTGTCGGGCAAGCTTAATTAGTGTTATCTGAAATTCCAGAAGATCCGGCAACAATATGTCACGCACAAATTCTTGAAACCGTAACGCATTTGCTGTGTCGGTTATGTCAGCAGACGTTGCAAAAAGGTGTATAAAACGTGCTGCGTCACTACTTACCATCCTGGCAATACAGTTCACTAAAGCACGAACAACGTGGCCCGTTTTCTTCTCTTCCTCATAGACCTCATCAGCCGTCACTCCGTCGCACGCTTTTAATATCTCGTCTGCGTGAGCTGGGGGGCACCACCCTAAATCAAAGAATGTCAATATAAGCGCCCGTTCAGCACGTGCTTGATATTTAATAAACGCTGCCTCAGATAAATATGGCTGTACGCGCTGAAAAACGTGTGGATCATCTCCGTAATAACGGAAATCGAGTGGGCTTACGAAATCGTATATGTTTCTCATACTGTCCCCTGGAATTTACGGTAGGATCATAAAAAACCTCTTTACCACGTTACCTTCCGGCTGCCTTTGGCTTGCTACAATATTTTTGATACTCACACCGTAAGGCAACCTTTAGAATCATTCCAGCGATTTCACTCTTTGATCTCCCACGATAAGGATTCGTCGCTTCATCTTTGTTGCTAAGCCCTTCGAGCAATAACGATAAATCGGCGTTGCCTTTTTTCAGATATATTGTAATCGCGTTTGCCACTTGATTTACACCCGTTTGAGCGCCCAACTCATCCGGGCCAGTGCCGTGGGAGGGGGCGCATCACCGTGATCAGTTGCGTTGCGGTTGGCGTTCAAGAAAATAGTTCGAATACTGCGGCCCGACCGCGGATTTGACGATCCGATGCGATGCCCTGCACTTGTATCGCATCAGGTTCGTCATTCGCGGCAAACTTTGGTAGGCTGTAAGTCCACTTTTTTCTAGGAAACAAGATGCCTTCTCAATCGATTCTCTGCGGGGGTTTGCTAATCCTGATCGGAATTTTAGG
>JBIMKD010000342.1:0-22167 GCA_043673815.1 Chromatiales bacterium | reverse complement strand
TCACCTCGGTCAATGATCTTAAAAGAAAACTCATGCGCTACATCCGTCACTACAACAAGAAACCTAAAACCGTGAAGTGGAAATACTTTGATCCCTCACGCCACATCACTATTAAAGTACCTGTTACAGGCCACTAGTGGCCATGAATGGCAAGGAGGTCATCAAGCGACTCAAGGATGAGGGCTTCATCGTATCGCGCAGCCAAGGCGGCTATTTTCCGGCTTGCTAGGCAGTCAAGGTCTCCGTGCCGGTGCACGGCAGGCACGATCTGAAGCCCGGCACGCTTGCTAGCATCGAACGCCAGAGTGGAGTGAAATTGAAATGAAAATCGCTTATCAAGCCAGGCTGGAACCCCAGCCGGGCGGTGGCTTTACCGTTACGTTTCCGGACCTACCCGACGCTATCACCGAGGGCGAAACCGAGGCCGAGGCGCTAATCAATGCGGTCGAGGTGCTCACCTTGACCCTGGAGGGCCGCATAGATGAGGGTGAGGCCATTCCGAAACCCGGCAAGCACCGCGGTATTTGGGTGTCTCCGTCGCCCGGCTGTCAGGCCGCCTTACTGGTCCGCCAAATCCGTGCCGAGCGGCCGTTGTCCGATCTCGCTCGCACGCTTGAGACCTCGTGGGCTGCGGCTCAGCGGTTAGAAGATCCGCATCACGCGACCACCGTTCGCCAGCTCGATCGGGTCGCTGCCGCGTACAGCAAGCGGCTCGTCTTGTACTTCGAGTGATGGATAATGGCGCTACGGATCTCGCCGAGCTGAGGCGTCTCGGCGCGCAGCTATCCGCCGCCTGCGTCTGGCTCTTCCTCTGCCTCTTTCTAGAACTCTGGGAGCCCTGGCTTTTCTGGCCCGCGCTCGGTAGCTTTGTGCTCTGGGCCTTGCTTTCGCCGCTGGGGTTGCTGTACCTGCTCGTCGCTGCCCTGGGCCTGAGCACGGGTCTGGACGGCGACTAATCCTCCCCGAGCGCCTTCCAGGCGCCGGTCAAACCCCTTGTTTTCCGTCTGTGCGGCCCGCAGCACGAACAAGAGATCCCGGAAATCGCGGCGCTGCGCGCGGCGGATTTTCTACATGATAACGACCGCGCGCAGGTAAATTTCGGCCTACAGGATTTGCTACCCACAGTGCTACCCAAAACCGACTGACATAAAAGTAGCTGTGAATTAAGTCATTGATTTACTGGTGCCGGCGAGAGGAATCGAACCCCCGACCTGCTGATTACGAATCAGTTGCTCTACCGACTGAGCTACACCGGCGAATGCGCGGCCTAAGTCAACGCAAGTATATGCAATGTGGTGATTTTGTAAAATAGCGCGTTGCTACTTATCTCGAATCCTTACGATAACATCCACGGTCTCTTGCACGGTTCCATAAGGCGGGGCCGGGAGTTCCGGCATGTGCAATGCGTCGGGATCGAGGTCGATCAAAGCGCCCTGGTCTACGTTGTAGAAATGAAAGTGAGCGCTGGTATTCGAATCATAAAACACCCGTTCCGGATCGACAATTACTTGCTGGACGATCCCGCGCGCCGCGAAAAGCCGCAGGGTGTTGTAGACGGTGGCCTTGGATACCGCTTTGCTGCGGCGCCGAAGCCGATCGAGCACCTGTTCGGCCGATAAGTGTTGATGCTCTTGCAGCAACAGCAGCGCGATCTCCACGCGCTGGGCCGTCGGCTTGATAGCTTGCCGTTGCAATAGATGAACGGCGGCGGATTCATCGTGAACGAGCATCGAATACGCTAAAGGTGCTCTGTCCGAGTTTCATCGTAAGTGTACGCCTAACGCCGGCTGCTTGCACCCCCCCGGCGCACTTGCTCAAAACCCGGCCAAGCAAACACTTCCCGATCGACGACCGGCGAGCGTACCAAGATCACGTCCGCGACTAAGCGCGCCGATCCCGGTGCCAACGTCACACCCAATCGATAGTGCCCGGTATTCGCATACAGCCCGCGAATCGCGGGATGGGCCGCGATGATCGGTGTGTCGCGCTGTGCATAGGGCCTCAAACCCGACCAATGCCCCGCGAATTTAGCTTGCTCTAGTTCCGGAACCAGTCCGAACGCGACCGCTTCCAAAACGGATCGAGCCCTCGGCGTGACCGATTTGTCGAACCCCACACGCTCAAGCGTGCTGCCGATCAGGACACGCCCGTCGCCGCGGGGCACGGCGTAGATTTCCTCGCGCAGCAGGATATGGTGGAAAAGCGGCATTTGGGTTTCGAAGAGAAGCATTTGACCGCGTACCGGCGTCAGCGCCGGGGGGAAAGGCAGTCCGGCGAGTAGTTGGCCGCTCCATGCGCCCCCGGCGACAATGACCGTTTCGCTCAAAAAGCGACCCGCGCTGCTATTCGCACCGACCACCCGACCATGGGACACGATAACGGAAGACACCTGCGCGTTCTCGTAGATACCAACACCGGCTTGACGCGTTACGGCCGCGAGAGCACGCAGCAACCGCGGGTTACGGATCTGGGCCACGCTAGGGCACCGCAGGGCCTGGTCGGATGCGTGCACCCGCGGTTCCAGAGCCTGCAGGTCCGCAGGGCTAAGGATCTCGCAAGGGTCACGGCTATGTCTAGCCCAGGAGGAGGTTTCGCAGTTGAGCGCCGCGTCAAGCAGCAAGAGTCCCGATTGCACCCATTCGCAATCGATGCCGGTGAGATCGCGTAGCTCGCGAGCCAACTCCGGATAACGGACCTGGCTCCAGTGCAGGAGGGGAGCGAGCGCACTCGGGATGCTCCAAGGCGGCAGAGGCCCGAGTACACCCGCCCCGGCCCAGGATGCCTCCTGTCCCAGGCGATGGCGTTCGAGAAGTACGACCTTACACCCTGCCTTGGCGAGTTCCCACGCGGTGAGCATTCCGATCACGCCTCCGCCCACTACGATACAGTCTGCAAGCATTCGACGACCGTAATGAATCGGCGTTCGGGAGGTTTAAATTTATTCCCCGCGGGCTTGCCGCGGGATCCTTAGCCATGGGGTTTCCAAAGGGGAGAGGCGCAGCTCTCCCCTTTGGTCGCCCACGGGGTTCATACCCCGTGGTGGCGAAATCAAATTGATTCTCCCAACCGATAGGCTTATCGCAATAACGTGATCACTATCGCCGGCGGGCGCCGTGATGGTCCGACCTACGTCAACGCTACGTCCTCATTGAGCTCTTGGCGAGCTCCCTCGGGAGACTGAACACGACTTGCTCGCGTATGCCGGGCGCTTCCAAAACCGTCCTGCCGCCCCATTCCTTTAGCTTTTGCACCACCTGCTCGACTAGAACCTCGGGTGCCGATGCTCCCGCCGTCACCCCTACGGTCTGTTTGTTGTTTACCCATGCGTGTTCGATTTCGGCCGCGCTATCGATCAAGTACGCGGGGATCCCTTGCTTTTCCGCGATCTCTTTGAGGCGCGTAGAGTTCGAGCTGGTTTGCGATCCCACCACGAGGATCACGTCACATTCCTTGACCATTCGCTTCACCGCGTCTTGGCGGTTTTGCGTGGCGTAGCAGATGTCCTCTTTCTTCGGTCCGATGATTTTCGGGAAACGCGCTCTTAGGGCATCGATAACTTCCGCCGTATCGTCCATCGACAGCGTGGTTTGCGTCACGAAGGCGATGCAGTCCGGGGTTCTCACTTGCAGGTCCCAGACATCTTGGACGGATTCCACCAGGTACATGCCGCCTGCTCCATCCCCGCGCCGGTACTGCCCAAGGGTGCCTTCGACCTCCGGGTGGCCGGCATGGCCAATTAGAATGCACTCCCTTCCCTCGTCTTGGTAGTGGCCGACCTCCATGTGTACCTTCGTCACCAGCGGACAAATCGCGTCGAACACACGCAGCCGGCGGTGCGCGGCTTCATCCCGCACCGCCTTGGCGACGCCATGGGCGCTGAAAATAACCACCGAATCATCCGGAACATCCTGAAGCTCGTCCACGAATATGGCGCCTTTCTCGCGCAATCCGTCCACGACATATTTGTTATGCACTACTTCGTGGCGTACATAAACCGGCGCACCGTACAATTCCAAGGCCCGCTCGACAATACCGATGGCGCGATCGACTCCGGCGCAAAAACCGCGCGGGTTCGCTAGCACAATTTTCATAACAGCACTCTCCTGGCGCTCATTTATGTAGCCACACTACGATTTCTAAACCCTTATGTCGATACATCGCGTTTCAAACCGTCATATAAGATCATCACCGCCCCCACCGTGATGGCGGCATCGGCGATATTGAAAGCAGGCCAGTGCCAGGCTCCGTAAAAGACATCGATAAAATCCACGACGTAACCGGAAACAACTCGATCCCAAAGATTGCCTGCCGCGCCCCCAAGGATAAACGCCAGCGCGCAAGCGATCCACGGCCGCTCGGCGGGCGTTTTAAGTAACCACACCACGATGCCTAGGCTGACGGCCGTCGCCAGAAAAACAAAGAGCCACCGCTGCCAGCCACCCGCTTGCCCGAGGATGCTGAAGGCGGCGCCGGTATTGTGGACCAGCGTTAGATTGAGAGACGGACAGAGCGCCTGCGGTTCGTGCAAGGTCAAATACTGACTCGCGAGGACCTTGGTTAACCGATCCAGGATAATAATTCCGGTCGCGAGCAAGAGCCACCTGCCGGCGCTGCCTGGGACGCTCGCCAGGTTCGCCTCCACTTCAGCGCAGTCTCTGTTCTTGCCGCTCCCCATCATCCAACTCGCCTACGCATAACGCCGGATTTCGCCCGGACCGTTTACGTTGTTTACACAACGGCCACATAAGGTCGGGAAGGCCGCATCGGTGCCGACATCGTGCCGATGGTGCCAACAACGGCCGCACTTCGGTTGCGCCGAGGGTAGCGCCGCGAGCTTAAGCTCGGGGATCGCAGTTTCCTTTGTTTGTAGCCCGGCCTGAGTGAGCGCATGGACCTGCGCGGCGCTTGTGATCATGACAAACCTCAGCTCATCCTCGAATGCGGTTAAGGAATCGTAGAGCGCACCATTGCAATAAAGGTGTACCTCCGCGTCCAGCGATGATCCGATCCGGCCCGCAACCCGCAAACCCTCGAGCTCCTTCGCGACGGCCTCGCGCACTGTAATCACCTGCTCCCAAAGGTGGGGATCGAAACGGTCGTCAGGGATGCGCGGCACTTGATACCATTGTTCTAGGAATACCGACTCGCCCCGGTGGCCTGGAATGTAGGGCCAGATCTCATCCGCCGTGAAGCTCAGAATCGGGGCCAGCCAGCGCGTGAACGCCTCGACAATATGGTACATGGCGGTCTGCGCCGAGCGCCGTCCCGGGCTCTCGCGCGGCATCGTGTACTGGCGGTCCTTGATAATATCGAGATAGAAGCTCCCCAATTCCAGCGCGCAAAACTTGTGCACCATTTGGTAGATGAGATGGAATTGAAACTGCTCGTACGCGTTAATCACGTCTTGCTGCAAGCGCGCGGCGTGGGCCAGCACCCAGCGGTCGAGCATGAGCATCCGCTCAGGGGCTACCCGGTGGGTGGCAGGGTCGAAGCCCTCCAAGTTGGCTAATAGGAAACGGGCCGTATTGCGAATACGCCGGTAGGCATCGGCGATGCGTTTCAGGATCTCCTCCGACACCGCCATCTCGGCCTTGTAGTCGGTCGCCGCGACCCAAAGCCGTAAGACATCGGCGCCGAGCGTATTCACGACCACCTGAGGAACGACGACGTTCCCCCTTGATTTGGACATTTTCATGCCCTCGGCATCAACCGTGAATCCATGCGTCAATACAGCCTTGTACGGCGCGCGACCCTGCATCGCGACCGCCGTGAGCAGGGAGGACTGGAACCAGCCGCGATGTTGATCGGAGCCCTCGAGATACAGATCGGCGGGATAGCGCAAGCGGTCATCGTTTTGCAAAACGCAGCTATGGGTAACCCCCGAATCGAACCACACGTCGAGCGTATCGGTGACCTTGTCATAGTAGGCCACATCCTCGCCGAGCAGATCGGTTGTATCGAGATCGTGCCAGGCGTCAATGCCGTCCTGCTCGATGCGCCGGGCAACCTCCTCGATCAATTGACCGCTGTCGGGATGGAGCTCACCGGTGGTTCTGTGAACGAACAAGGCCATCGGCACGCCCCAGGTGCGCTGACGGGAAATACACCAGTCCGGGCGCTTTTCGACCATGCCGTGGATGCGCAGCCGGCCCCACTCCGGGATCCAACTCACCCTCGCGATCTCGGCCAAGGCCTGGGATCGCAGCCCCTGCGCGTCCAAGCTGATGAACCATTGCGGTGTCGCCCGGAAAATGATCGGCGTGCGATGCCGCCAGCAGTGCGGATAGCTATGCCTGAAAACCTCGTGGTGCACGAGCGCGCCACGCGCTTTCAGCACCTGAATGATATGTTCATTTGCGGCCCACACATGCTCGCCGGCGAAGAGCTCCGTGCCCGGAAGAAAGCGGCCGTCACCGCCGATGGGGTTGTCCACCGCTAAGCCATAGCGCTTGCCCACAACATAGTCGTCTTGGCCATGGCCCGGTGCGGTGTGTACAGCGCCGGTGCCGGCCTCGGTTGTGACATGGGTCGCGAGAATGACAGGCACTTCGCGGCGATAAAACGGGTGTTGCAAAACCAAACCCTCGAGCGCCTGGCCACCGCTGTAAGCAATGACTCGATACTCTTCGATACCATAGCGATACAGGGTGTCCTTCATCAAGGCGTCGGCGAGCACCAGGCGCTCGACACCGCGCGGTCCCTCACATTGAACCACCGCGTAGTCGAGCTCCGGATTGACGGCCACCCCGTGGTTGGCCGGTAGGGTCCACGGCGTGGTAGTCCAAATGACCACCGACAGCGGGCCGCTCCCCTCGTGCTCGGGGAGGTGATGACAGCGTTCCAAAAGGCTGGCCTCGTCCAACACCGCAAAACGCACATCGATGGCGGGCGAGTCGCGGTCTTGATACTCGACCTCTGCCTCAGCCAAGGCCGATCCGCAATCCGTACACCAGTGCACGGGTTTGACGCCGCGCTGCAGATGGCCTCCCAGAATAATGCGGCCGAGGGCGCGGATGATATCGGCCTCGTAACGGTAGTCCATCGTCTGATAGGGCTGGTCCCAGTCGCCGAAAACGCCCAAACGGATGAAATCCGCGCGCTGCTTATCGACGTGCGTGCGAGCGTAGGCGCGGCAAGCCTTACGAAAGGCTTTGGGCGAAATCTGCTCACCCGCTTTACCTGACTGCTGTTCCACCATCAATTCGATGGGCAGACCGTGGCAATCCCACCCGGGAACATACTCCGCATTGAAACCGCTTAGCGTTCTTGCCTTGACGATGATGTCCTTGAGCACTTTGTTGACCGCATGCCCGATATGGATATCTCCGTTCGCATACGGCGGCCCGTCATGGAGAACATAGTCCTGGGCACCTTTGCGGCGTGCGCGAATGCGTGCGTACAGGCCGAGATCCTGCCAGCGTTTTAGCATCGCCGGCTCGCGTTCGGCAAGATTGGCCCGCATGGGAAAGTCCGTGCGCGGCAGATTCAGCGTCTTCTTATAGTCGCTCATACGAGGAGGCCGTCGCGGGCGCGCACTTGCTTTAATAGTCTCCTGGCTTGTTCGGCGTCGAGCGCTATTTGGTGTGTCAGGGCTTTCACCGACTCGAAGCGCCGATCATCCCTCAGCTTAGCGACAAACTCCACGGCCACGTCCTTTCCATAGCAGTCTTCAGAAAAATCAAAAATATGTACCTCCAAGAGATCACGGGTTCCGCCCAACGCGGGCTTGCAACCGAGATACGCCACCCCGGGTAAGGGAGTCCGTTCGAGCCCGCTCACCCTTGCGGCGAAGATCCCCCGCAGCGGCGATCGGTTTCGGCGCAGCTCGATATTCGCCGTCGCAAACCCCAACGCATGACCTCGCCTCTCGCCGTGGGCTATCCGGCCGCGGATCGCGTACCCACGGCCCAGGAGGCGCCGCGCCCGTGCCATGTCCCCCTCGGCGAGCGACCGCCGCACCTGGGTACTGCTCACGCGCTCCCCGGCGATCTTAAACACCGGCGGTTGCACCACGCTAAACCCGTTGCGCGATCCCAAGGCCACCAGCATCCCATAATCGCCTTCGCGTCCCTTGCCGAAGCGAAAATCATCGCCGGCCACCACGCTCCGCACCCCGAGCGCGGACACCAAAATCTGTTTCACGAATGCCTGTGCCGGCAGCTCCGCGAACGCTTGGTCGAAACGCAAGCAAACGAATCGATCAATATCCTGAGCTTTCAAAAGCTCGTACTTTTCCCGCAGCCGCGTCAAACGCGGCGGGGCGGCGTCAGGCTGGAAGTACTCCTGGGGTTGCGGTTCGAAGACGATCACCGCGGTCGCCAACCCGAGGCGTTCCCCAACACGTTTGATCTCGGAGCAAACCGCTTGATGGCCCAAGTGCACGCCATCGAAATTTCCAACGCTGGCCACGCACTCGCGCTGCCTTGGCGGCAGGCCCGCGATTCGCCGGATCAATTCCATCGCCGCACGTACTGCGATTATACCGAGGGGTGAAACGCGCGCATATGTTCCCACCGCAATCCACCCACCCACAACGCGCCCAAATACACGAACCCGGCCGAAGCAATCAATGCGATCAGCCGTAGCGCCCGCTCTGTCGCGGTCCAATGGTGCCACTCGCTGATCTCCCCACGGCCGAGAGCCAACAAAAGGATCATGAGCGCCGCGGCCGCGATTACGCGCGCGAGAAATAGGCCCCATCCGGGGAGCGGTCGGTAAATGTTGGCTCGATGCAGACCACGGTACAACAAGGCCGCGTTAATATAGGCGCTTAGCGATGTCGCCAGCGCCAATCCCGCATGCGCCAGCGGCCAAATGAGCACCGCGTTGAGCAGTATATTTGTCAGCATGGCGATGACACCCACACGGACCGGGGTGCGGGTATCTTGCCGGGCATAATATCCCGGCGCGAGCACCTTGATGAATACGAAAGCCAGAAGTCCGAAAGCAAAGGCGATGAGACTGCGCGCGGACATCTCGACATCGTGTGCGCTGAATTCACCGTATTGGAACAGTGTGCACAGCATGGGGCCCGCGAGGAGCGCAATGCCGAGTGCCGCCGGCAACGCAATGACAAACACGCACCGCAGCGCCCAATCGAGGGTGCCGGCGAACGACTCGGCTGAGCCGCGGGTGTGCTTGTCGGCGAGGCTCGGCAAGATCACCGTCGCCAACGCGACCCCAAACACGCCCAGGGGAAATTCCACCAGCCGGTCCGAATAGTACAGCCATGAGACGCTCCCGGTGATCAGAAACGACGCGAGCAAGGTGTCGATAAGGAGATTGATCTGGGCCACCGAGACGCCGAAAATCGCGGGTCCCATCAGCGTCAGTATACGCCGGACGCCTTCATCGCCGCGCTTGATACGCGGCCGCGGGAGCAGTTTCAGCGGTAGCAAGAACGGCAGTTGAAATAACAATTGCACCGCCCCGCCCACGAAAACCCCCCAGGCCAAGGCCACTACCGGCTGCTGCATATGGGGCGCGAGCCAGATCGCCGCGCCCATGATGCTGAGGTTCAAAAACGCCGGGGTAAAGGCCGGGACGGCAAAACGGCCGTAGGTCTGCAAGATACCGGACGCGAACCCCGCGAGCGAGATAAACAGCAGATACGGAAAGGTGATCTTGAGCATGTCGACGGTCAGCGCGTATTTGTCCGGATTGGCCGTAAATCCGGGAGCAAACACCAGCACGAGAACGGGCGCCGTTACAATGCCGACCACGGTCGCTAATCCCAGCCACCCGGCGAGGGCGCCTGCGGTGTGATCGACGAGATGTTTGGTCTCCGCTTGCGTTCGCTGGTTTCGGTATTCCGACAAGACCGGCACGAACGCTTGTGAGAAGGCGCCTTCCGCGAACAGGCGCCGAAATAGATTGGGGATGCGAAACGCCACAAAAAACGCGTCTGCCACAAAACCCGCGCCGAAGAGCGTCGCGACGACCACATCGCGCATGAACCCCAGCACGCGCGAGATCACGGTCATACCCCCCACGGTCGCGGTGGAACGAAATAAGCGTATGCTCAGCGTGTCGCCCCTGAAATCAATTACTTCGCGGGGCGGGGTATGAACCCCGCCCTTGACCAAAGGGGAGAGTTACACTACTCCCCTTTGGAAACCCCAATGCTAAAGTGCCCGCCGTAAACGGCGGGGTAGTCAGAATTAATAGCCGCTCACAACGATAGCACAGGAACCGGCGGGCAGATATCGCCGTCATTGACATCGGCGCGTGGAATACGCATAGTTCCGGCCCGCTTAACACATTGGTATTGGAGATCAGGTTGGCTAATTGTCCCTCTGCCCGCAAACGCGCCCGGCAAGCCGAAAAACGCCGGGCGAGCAACGTCAGCCGGCGCTCCCTGCTGCGTTCGATGATCAAGAAGGTCGTGCGTGCGATTTCCCAAAACGACAAGGACGGCGCCATCGCGAGCTATAAGGCGGCGGTGCCCATCATCGATCGCATGGCGACCAAACGAATCATTCATAAGAACAAGGCGGCGCGGCATAAAACGCGCCTGCATCTTGCGATCCGCGCCTTGGGGTAGCGCGCCAGCCGTAAGGTCCCCGCGGTGAACCGCCGGGGCACAATCTAGGTACATCGTTTCTCGAATTCACTTACATCTTGGTAGCCCCGTAGGTAACCTCGATTCGCTAAAGTTCGTCATACCGGCGCAAAGCACGTATCCAGGACTTACGCCGGTTTCCTGGATGCCAGCTTTACGCTGGCATGACGGTAATTCTGCTACCTGAATGCGAACATGTTTTGATGAAACGCGATGACTTCGACAAATCTGCAAGTCCCTTCTCTCTCAGGAGGTTAGGATGAGGGGAAATCGAATCGAACACTTTCGTCGATGATTTTGATCCCCTCTCCCCAACCCTCTCCCTCCGGGAGCCCGGTGGGAGAGGTAGATAAAGACTATGCCTGTCCAGGAAGGACAGGGACTTTGGAGGCGTACGCTCGATGTAGTACTGTCACTCGCCCTACGGTTATTTCAGGATTGCCCGATCGTTGAGCGGCCTGACAGGGCGGTTGTTGTCAGGAAAGCCGTCATAATCTGGGAACTCGGCGATGACCTCGTGCAGATGATCAATCGCTGCCTGACTGACGAAGACAGGCCTTTTCAGCACGAACCAGCGGACCCCTTCACTGCACGGAGGCGTGGTCAGCGAGCCGGAATAGTTGTAATACCTCCTGTCGAATCGCGGAAGGACGTTTTTCGCGTTTTTGAACCCGAGTTCTTCCCCTTCTTCGGCGAGCAGAATTTCATTGATCACTGTGTTCACAGGGGACCCGACCTTGACCAGGACGCCGACGACGGCAAGATCAAGGAGCTTGTTGCGGTGAACGAGGTGGAGCTCGGCGTCGGCGAACGTACCGTTCACCGTGTGCTCACTGGGCGCATGAAAATGGAACTGCAAGAGTTCGTACTTATCCAGACCGACGCGAAGGGCGCTGCCGGGCGCATAGGGCACTTCAACAACATGGCCGGTGTGCTCCACAACGAAATCGGTCGCTTTATACTGGAACCGGAGCGGCAGTAGCAACGAGTTGACTGCATCCGCTGTGACAATGTCGACCGGTGACTGCTTCTTGCCGACCTCAACAAACGTCGGATCTCCTGCACCGCAGGTGGCGAAGGGGAACGTCAGCTCTCCCCAGAAATTCGGACCTATGGTGCTCGCGGGGTCGTGGTTAAACTCTGTTTGAGCCGACGCTAAGGTGGCGCTGAAGACAACTACGACGGCAGTAAGCAGATAAATAACGCGTCTCAAGACGTTAATTGTTCATCTCCCATGGCTATTGGTTCGATCCTATAGCGATTGTTTGGTCGATTCTCATCGTCTCGAAGATCCTAAGTCCTAACGTCTGTCGCGTCGATCTGTTCACCCCCTCTCCGCAAGTATGCCGCCGGGTTCAGCGTGTGCGCGCTCGGCGGAGCGTGGACGGACATGACCAATGTAGCACACCGTGCTTATCGTAGCCTAACAATCTTGGGTTCACAGACTACTATAAGACCACGAGGTTATCGCGGTGGATCAGCTCCGGCTCGTCCACGTAGCCTAGAACAGCCTCGATGCGGTCGCTCGATTGGCCTCTAATCTGCGCCGTCTCATGCGCTGAGTAATTGATAAGGCCGCGCGCGATCTCCCGCCCCTCGGGGTCCACGCAACTAACCAGTTCACCGCGCCCAAAATCGCCTTCTACCGCGGTCACGCCCACAGCCAGCAAGCTCCGCCCGGCCTTAAGCAGCACGCGCGCAGCACCCGCATCCAAGACCAAGCGGCCGCGTGGTTTCAGGCCCCCGGCGAGCCACTGTTTGCGGGCCGCTAGCGGACCCTCGCCGGGGACGAGCAAAGTACCGGTCTCCGCACCGGCGGCGATCCCGAGCAGGACCTCGGGCGTATAGCCCGACGCGATAATGGTCGCTGTACCGGAGCGTGCCGCGAGCGCCGCCGCCGTGAGTTTCGTCCGCATACCGCCGCGTCCAAGCCGGGTGTCCTCCCCCGCCATGGCGATGAGAGCGGGATCGCCAGCGCGTGCCTGCCCGATAAGCCGTGCCCGCGGATCGGCGCGCGGATCGCGTTCGTGTAAGCCCTCCTGATCGGTCAGGATCACGAGTAGCGTGGCCTCGATCAGATTAGAAACAAGTCCCGCGAGCGTATCGTTGTCGCCCACCCGGATCTCTTCGGTGGCCACGGTATCGTTCTCGTTAACCACCGGTACGACCCGCAGCCCCAAAAGCGTGCGCAGCGTGCTGCGGGCGTTCAGATAGCGCTGCCGGTGCGCCAAGTCCGCATGGGTCAGGAGCACTTGTGCCGTGTGCAAACCATGACGCTGAAAACACGCTTCGTAGGTCTGGATGAGCCCCATCTGGCCGATGGCCGCGGCGGCCTGAAGCTCATGCAGGGCATGCGGCCGGCTCGCCCATCCGAGCCGGACCACGCCTTCGGCGACGGCGCCCGATGTCACGACCACGATCTCGCGCCCTTGGTGGCAGAGCACCGCCATCTGCGCGACCCAGACCCCCAGGGATTCGGCGCGCAGACCGGCGCCATTATTGGTGGCAAGCGAGCTACCGATCTTAACCACCCAGCGCCTGGAAGCGCCGAGATCCATCCTCTCCGGCTCGACGCTCATTGCTGCGCGCACGCCTCGGTTTGCCCCGATCGGCTCAGAGCTTGTGAAAAAATCCTCAGCGAGCGAAGGCAGGTCGCGTTCCGCCGGAGCGCAGGAACCGGAGTGTATTGAAATACATGAGGATTCCGAGCACCGCCGGAACGCGAGATGCCGAGCGCAGTAGATTTATTCACAAGCTCTCAGTGCGTCCAGCCGCGTTTGGATCGCAAAGACGAGCGCCGGACAACCTTCCCCGCCCAAGGCCGAGACCTCGAACACCGGCCTGGTCCACGCCAAGGCCGCGACGATTCCTCCCGCGCACGCTTTACGATCGGCGCCCGGGAGCAAATCCACTTTGTTGAGGACCAACCATCGCTCTCGAGCATAGAGCTGCTCGCTGAACCTACCGATTTCCCCCTCCACCGCCCGGATCCTGGCGACGATGTCCTCCACTCGATCCGGTGTCCCGATATCGACCACATGCAATAGCAGCCGGGTACGCGCTAAATGCTTCAAAAACCGCACGCCGAGGCCCGCGCCCTCGCTCGCCCCTTCGATGAGACCGGGCACATCGGCGATGACGAAACTGCGTTCGCTATCGACCCGCACCATACCGAGGTGCGGATAAAGCGTCGTGAAAGGATAGCCGGCGATCTTGGGGCGCGCCGCCGACACCGCTCGAATGAGACTCGATTTACCGGCATTCGGCATGCCCGTGAGGCCCACATCCGCCAGCAGTTTGAGCTCGATGCGTAAATTGCGGGCTTCGCCCGGTTGGCCATGGGTGATCTTGCGCGGCGCGCGGTTGGTACTGCTCTTAAAACGCGTATTCCCTATGCCGTGCAGTCCGCCCCGCGCCACTACGAGGCGTTGCTTGGGAGCCACGAGATCGCCTAGCAACTCATCGCTGTCGGCGTCGTAAACCACCGTGCCCGCGGGTACCCGGACGATGCAATCGGCCCCGCCATGTCCCGAGCAGTTCTTACCCATGCCTGCTTGCCCGTTTTGCGCGCAAAAACGGCGCTTATAACGAAATTCCACGAGCGTGTTCAGGCTCTCGGCGACTTCCAGAACGACGTGGCCGCCATCTCCGCCATCTCCCCCGTTCGGACCTCCGAAGGGGATGAACTTCTCACGCCGAAAGCTCAGGCAACCATCGCCCCCAGCCCCCGCCTCGACGCGGATCCGCGCTTCATCGACAAATTTCACCGATCATCCACCGCATCAAAAAAAACCCCGTCCGGGACGGGGCTTTCGAGCGCGCCAACGCGCCGCGTTATTGGGGCATTACGCTCACATAAGTGCGGGTTCTTGGCCCCCTCGGCGCGAAGACGACCCGTCCCGGTGCCAACGCAAACAGCGTGTGATCGCGGCCACACCCCACGTTCACCCCAGCGTGAATGCGGGTGCCGCGCTGCCGGACGAGAATGTTGCCCGCTTCAACCCATTGTCCCCCAAAGCGCTTGACCCCGAGCCGTTTCGATTCGGAGTCCCGGCCGTTACGCGTGCTGCCGCCCGCCTTCTTGTGTGCCATCGTGTTACAACGCTCCGTTAGGGAAGCTCTGCAAAAGTTACTGCGCAGCCCATCTGCATTGTCGCGTGCTCGCTCGTCGCTCGCCTATCTACCTGATATGTCTCGCGACTCGCTCCGCGGCTTCGCGCATCTGGGCTTGCTCGCGACACTATTGCAGAGCTTCCTTAGCCATGCATTTCCGGCGAACCGCGGATCGACCGAATCGTAAGCTCCGTGAGGTTCTGCCGATGTCCCATCTGCTTTCGGTAGTGCTTGCGGCGTTTGAATTTAACGACCATGATTTTCGGACCGCGCGGTTGCGCGGTGATTTCGGCCTCGACCACCGCACCGTTGACCACCGGCGTGCCCAAGGTCACCTGCGCGCCGTCCTTGACCAGGAATATCTCGCGCAGCTCCACGCTCGCGCCCACATCACCCGCCATGCGTTCGACCAAAATCGTATCTTTTTCCTGAACCGCGTATTGCTTACCGCCCGTCTTGAGCACCGCTAGCATGGTCAATTCCCCGTCACCGTGATCCCATCGCTCTTTACCGAATGGATAGGCGATTTTACGAAATCCGCGCGCAGCGCACAAGCAAGCGCCGTTTAAAACCGATCCCCAACGGGTCATAGAAATTCAACCCTCGTCTTGGCACAATGCCCCGTCCAATAGCCAGGGCCCGGCAGAACCGCATGAACATCGAGACCCTACGCGCGCTGGTCGCCGAAGACATAGCGGCCGTCGACCGTCTAATCAAAGCGCGCCTGTATTCGGACGTTACCCTGATCAATCAACTTAGCCACTACATCGTCAATAGCGGCGGTAAGCGCCTGCGTCCCGTATTGGCGATACTGAGCGCGCACGCGCATGGTTACCAGGGCCGGCATCACATCGATATGGCCGCGATCGTGGAGTTGATCCACACCGCGACCTTGCTCCACGACGATGTGGTGGACGCCTCGGACATGCGCCGCGGACAGGAAACGGCCAACCTGGTTTGGGGGAGCGAGGCGAGCGTGTTGGTCGGCGATTTTCTTTATTCGCGGGCCTTCCAGATGATGGTGGAGGTCCGCAATATGCGGGTGATGGAGATCCTCGCGGATGCGACCAACACCATCGCCGAAGGCGAGGTCATGCAGTTGGTCAACTGCCATGATCCAGAGACTACGGAGGCCCGCTACCTCACCATCATCCACAATAAGACCGCCAAGCTCTTCGAGGCGGCCGGCCGGCTCGGGGTTGTCCTCAGTCATGGCAGCCCCGAGGAAGAACAGGCGATGGCCAGCTACGGCCGGCATGTGGGCACCGCCTATCAGCTCATTGATGACGTGCTTGACTACAGCGCCACCTCCGAGCAACTGGGGAAGAACATCGGCGATGATCTGGCGGAAGGTAAACCGACGCTGCCCTTGCTTTACGCTCTATGGCACGGCGATGCGGAACAGCGAGCCGTGGTTCGCACGGCCATCGAAAAGGGGGGGCGCGAGCACACGCGTGCGGTTATGCAGGCGATTGAAGCGACCGGTGCCATCGCGTACACTGCGGAACTCGCCCGTGTCGAAGCCGGCGACGCCCTCAGTATGATCGAGGGGCTTGCGCCTTCGCGGCACTACGAGGCCTTGCGCGTGCTCGCGGATTTCGCGGTCAACCGCCCCTCTTAATGTCTACCCATCGGGGTGTAGCTCAGCCTGGTAGAGCACTGCCTTCGGGAGGCAGGTGTCGCACGTTCGAATCGTGTCACCCCGACCAGTCAAGAGATTATTCGCAAGGCCTGACGTAATCATCAAATTTCGACAGCGGTCAAAATTAGGGTAGGATCAGGCTCCTTTTGCTTCCGAAGGTAAACGTATGGCAGTCGCACTTAAGAGAGCGGCAAAGCCTGCGCTCGCCGCCGGCGCCCTGCTGCTCGCTCTGCGTCCGGTGCTCGCTGCGGGCGGCGGGACGGTACCCATCGTCGTGCTCAAGGAACATGGTGTCGGCAACCAGGTGCTGGCCCAACCGTACCTCGACCGTATGGTCGCGCTGGCCGCGAAGCAGAACGGCTGGGCGAGCGTCAACGGCAAGTACTTCACAAACCGCGCCGCCGCCGAGGCGTTCATCAAGGCGGAGACGCCGCACTACGGCATATTGTCACTGCCCGCTTTTCTTTCCCTGCGCGGAGCGCACCAGCTCGACGTGATCGGCAAGGTGGAGGTGTCGCTCGCCGGCGGGCGGCGCTACTATTTGATCAGCGAGACGGCGGACGACCTCACCGGCTGCAAGGGGCAGCAGCTAGCCACCGACCACGCCGCCGACGCGCCCTTCATCGACGCGGTGGTCCTCGGCGGCGAGGCGAAGCTGGCCGACTTCACCCTCGTGCCGACCCGGCGGCCGCTGCAGACTATCCGCGCGCTGCTCACCGGTGGGGCCGTGTGCGCGCTGATCGACGACGCTCAGAAGAAGCAGCTCGACCACCTGCGGAGCAAGGACGGCGTGCGCACGGTGTGGGAGAGCGCCGAGCTGCCGCCCATGCCGGTAGTGGCGTTTCCCGCCGCGCCGGAGGCGGAGCGGAACACGTTCAAAAAGAAGCTCGACGAGGTGTGCGAGGGCGACGGCAAGATGGCGTGCGTCGAGGTCGGCATCGACGACCTGAGCGGCGCCGACGCCGGCGACTATGCGGGCGTTATCGCCGCCTATGGCGAGTGACGGCGTTCGCCGGAGCGCAGTCGCCGCGCTCTTCGCGCTCACCGTGTTGGCCGGCTGCACGGCGGCGGGCCCGGTGCGGCCCTCGCACCCGGAGCTGGTCGCCTTGGTGGAGGATGGCGACGCGCTGGCGCTCTCCGACGCGCTCGAGGCGCTCATCGCCGCCGGGCTCGCTACTCTCGCCGATCGCCAGTACGCCTGGGCCGTCGTGCGCACGCAGGACGCCGACACCGCGGCGGCCGCATTTGCCCGCGCCGCTATCACCGGACGCGTCGTGCAGGAGCAGGGGCTGCGCGCCGCCAAGCTGGTCGGCGACGTCGAGGAGTACGCCCGCCGCAGCCGTGCACTCGACCCGCACTTCCGCGACGGTGCGGCGACCCGCCTGCTCGGCACGCTCTACGTCATCGCGCCTGCGACCCTGCTCGACCACGGCGATTCGGAGACCGGCTTGGAGCTGCTCGAGCAACTGACTGTGCAACACCCGGATGTACCCGAGAATCACCTGCGCCTGGCCGAAGCCTACGTCACCCTGCACGATCCCGACCCCGCCCGCCCACACCTCTGCTTCTCCCTCGCCCACGGGAGCGCGCTGCGCCCGGACGACCTGGCGCTGCTAAGGGGTCTGATCGAGGAGGTGGGCTCGCTGACCTGTGACCCGCCAGCGAGTCGGCGTCGGGCGGGGCGCGGAACAGGAACCATTGCGCCGCCGGTAGGGCCGGCCCAAACGCCCTTGTCCTGCCCCGCGCGAACCCGCCAATTACCGGTCGGCCCGTCCGACGCAACAGTACGGGTTGCAAAACCGCGTTGAACTTCCTATCCTTCAAACCACCGATGTGCTGTTCACCGGGAGTTGTGCCCGTCACCCGGCGCACAGGGAAGGTAGTCGATGGCCATTCGCGCACTCGTATCTCGGATTCTCACAGGCCAGGACGCCGCCTTGCGCCCGCCCGCGCCCACGCGCACGGCGTTCGAAGGGAGCTTCGGAAGGCACTGGCTCGCGCCGGCGCTCCTGACCTTCGCGACGCCGCTGCTGGTAGTGTTGCTCTGGATGATCTGCGCGCACTACGACGGCTCGATCGCGCGCTTCGTGCGGCTCGCCGACGCGGCATCAATCGCCCGGCTGTTCCCGAGGCCCTCGTGGTGGGCGCTGAGCGTTATCGGGTCGTGGGTGGGCTTGCAGGGCGTACTGCTGGCGGTTCTGCCCGGCAGGACGCACCTCGGGCCTGTCACGCCGACCGGGCGGCAGCCGCGGTACAAGCTCAACGGCGTCACCGCATGGGTGGTCACGCATGGGGGGCTGGCGGTCGCGTGGGGCGCGGGGCTCTGGTCTCCAGCGGTGGTCTACCGCGAGCTCGGTTCGATACTGATGACGCTCAATGTAGTTGCCCTCGCCTTCTGTGGCTTTCTGTACTGGAAGGGTCGGCGCTACCCGTCGACGAGCGACGCGGTCTATACGGGCCACGCGCTCTTCGACTTCTTCCAGGGTATCGAACTGCACCCGACGCTCTTCGGAATCAACCTCAAACAGCTGATCATCTGCCGCGTCTCGATGATGGGCTGGAGCGCGCTGCTGGTCTGCTTCGCCGCCTATCAGCACGAGACCTACGGGACCCTCTCCAACTCGATGCTGGTCTCGACCGGGCTGGTGGTCGCCTATCTCTTCAAGTTCTTCGTGTGGGAGGGCGGCTACTTCAACTCGTTGGACATCATGCACGACCGCTTCGGCTACTACCTCTGCTGGGGCGTCCTGGTCTGGGTGCCAGGCGTCTACACGATCTTCGGCCAGTACCTGGCGAACCATCCCCGCTCCCTTCACCCGGCGTGGGCGGCCGCCATTGCAGGTGTCGGCCTGGTCGCGCTCTGGATGAACTATGCCGCGGACGCGCAGCGGCAGCGCGTCCGCGCGACGCGCGGCGACACGACGGTGTGGGGTCGTCCCCCGCGGACCCTGCTCGGGCGCTACCACACGAACGACGGCGAGGAGCGCGAGAACCTGCTGCTGGTCTCGGGGTACTGGGGCCTCGCGCGGCACTTCCACTACGTGCCCGAGCTGCTCCTGGCGCTTTGCTGGACGCTCCCCGCGGGTGGGGCGAACTTCGTTCCATACTTCTATTTCGTCTTTCTCAGCGTGCTGCTCGTCGATCGCGCTGGGCGCGACGACAAGCGTTGCGCCGCGAAATACGGCGCAACCTGGGAAGAGTACCGAAGACTCGTGCCCTATAAGATCGTGCCGGGACTGTACTGACGGCTAGGCGCGTCCTATGAGCCATGTGTTCGAACCCGAGCAATTGCACGCGCTCGTGCGCCCGCTGATCGGTCAATGCCTGCCAGACATCTTCGAGGCCCTCGTCGACCGCCTCGGCGCCCGCTATCCGGGCCACATCCTGCGCGAAGACGAGTGGATCTTCAACAACGCCGGCGGCGCGATGGGGATGATGCGCGTGCTGCACGCTTCGCTTACCGAGTACCTGATCTTGTACGGATCGCCGATCGGCACCGAGGGCCACAGCGGGCGCTTTTTCGCGGACGACTGGTTCTTCATCCTCGACGGTGAGCAGTGGGCCTACACCGAGGGCGCGCTCGAGCGCGAGGTCTACGGCCCCGGGGACGTGCACCACCTGCGGCGCGGCGTGGCGAAGGGCTACCGCATGCCCGATCGCTGCTTCGCGCTCGAGTACGCGCGCGGCCTGATCCCGCTGATGCTGCCCTTCGGCGTCGCGGACACGCTCACAAGCACGGTCGACTTGCGCACCTTGGCAAAGACCTTCAGCGTCTACGCCCGCGGCGTCACGCGGGAGCTGCTCCAGGGCAAGATCTGAGAGCTTGTGATTAAATCTACTGCGCAGCCCGCCCGCTTCGTTGCGCGGTGCTCGGAATCCTCTTGTATTTCCACATACACTGCGGTTCCTGCGCGCCGTGCGCCTCGCGGGCGGGCGTGCTCGCTACGATTTCTTCACAAGCTCTGACTCGCGCGTGCGCTCGAGTACGCGCGCGGCGCCACGGCCTTACCGCGCTCGCTGTCTCGTGGAGACGAGGAGATCGTGAACTTCCATCGTAAGCGCGTCTGCATCGTCGGTGGCGGGATCTCGGGCCTCGGCGCGGCCTGGGCGCTGAGCCACCACCCCGACCGGTTCGACTTCGAGCTCTGGGAGAAGAATCCCCGCATCGGCGGCAACGCCGTGACCGTCGAGATCCCGCAGGACGACGGCAGCAAGATCGCGGTCGACATCTCCGTCACCGCGTACATTCCCACGGTCTACCACCACTACGTGATCCTGCTCGCTCGCTACGGGATCGCCGCGCTGCCCACGCGCTTCAGCTACAGCGTGCGCTACGGCGACGGGGTCTACGCCCATGACTCCGACTCGCCCCTGAAGAAGGAGCTGCGCCCCGAGATCGAGCGCTTCCAGGCGCTCATGCAGCGCATGCAGCGCTTCACTGCGCTCTCGGGGTCGACCTCGCGGCTGATCGCCGCGGCGAACCCCTACAACTACATCACCATGGGGCGGCTGCTGGACCTGCACGGCTTCTCCTCGGAGTTCCGGTTCAAGGTGCTGAAGCCCATGTTCGTGAACTTCGTGCTGGCCTCGGGGCTTTTTGACATGCCCGCGGCGCTCTTCGCGCGCTACTTGAACTTCTTCGACATCGAGCGCTCGACCCCGATGGTGACCTGGGACCAGGGCACCGCGAACCTCTACCGGAAGATGAGCGCGCACTTCCGCGACCGGATCCACCTCGGGCGCGGTGTCGCGCGGATCTTCCGCGATGCGAGCGGAGTGCTCGTGCGTGACGAACAGGGGCGCGAGGAGCGCTTCGACGAGCTGGTACTCGCCTGCAACGCCAACCAGTCGCTCATGGTGCTCGACCGTCCCTCGGCGCGCGAGCGCTGGCTGCTCGGTTCGGTGCGCTACGAGAGCGAGCTGCACAACCACGCCATCGTCCACTGGGACGACTCGGTACTCGGCCGGGACGGGGCGCAGGCGCTCGAGACCCGCAGCAACTACGTCGAGCAGTACGGCGCGCGCCCCGACAACTACGAGATCACGTACATCATGCATAACCAGCAGCCCTGGGCGAAGCGCTCGGACAAGCCGTGCCTCGTGACGTACAACCCGGTTCACCCGATCGACCCGCTAAAGGTCGTCGCGCGCCACTGGTTCCAGCACGTTGTGCACGATGTCTTCCACGTGTCGGTCTTGATGAACGCGTTCCAGTTCGTGCAGGGGCACGCGCACACCTGGCATTGCGGCGCACACACCGTCGTGAACTCCCAAGAGCACGGGTTCATCTCCGGCCTCGCGGTCGCGCGACAGCTCGGCGCGGGGTATGGTTTCGAAGACGCCGGAGCGCGCGAGTGGTTCAACTTCTGGGGTCGCGGGATGTTCGGCCCGAGCTTCCGCGAGGTGCGCGAGGGCGAGCGCCCCCCGGAGCATCCGCCGAGCGAGTCGCTCGGGTCCGCGGCAAGCGCGGGCGCCGGGTGATCGCGCCGCCGTGATACGGTCCCGCGCCGATGACGGTCGAGAGAACCAGCGCTGCTGATTATATCAACACCCGACAAAAGATGCGACGAGAACTGGTCAACTGAGAATTTGTGAACAAATCTAGCCAAACATATTTGAAATTTGGGGTACCTCTCGAAGATCCCTGTCCTTCCGGGAAGGCATTGTTTTATCTCCCTCTCCCAACCGGGAGAGCAACCGTGTTCAAAGTCAACCGTGTTCAAAGTCAAGTGCTTTGCAGCTGCCAAGGGGCATTATTTTTCAATATGGCATTCATGATGGTGAGCAGTTTCCGCATGCAGGCGACGATGACCACTTTGGCTGGTTTCCCCGCCTGTTTGAGTCTCTCGGC
>JBIMKD010000341.1:0-10639 GCA_043673815.1 Chromatiales bacterium | reverse complement strand
TGGTGCGGTTATGCCTCAATGACAATGTCGTGATTCTTCGACACCACAATCTCGAAATTGAGTTGCCGGACGAATGGTGGCCTGAAGCTGGAATGAATGATTTCCGACCTGCCAGGTGCCGATCGGTGCGCAGTAAAGGGCCAAGGTATATTCGAGGAGCCGATCAAGGAGGTAGCCCCGATTTACCGAGCGCCCGGCGTAGGCATCTCAGGGCTCTGTGCGCGAGAGTTCTTGGCGGTGTAGCTGTTCGAGAAACTGCTTGGCGAGCCGGCTGACGGCGGGATCGGGATCCTGCGCCAAGCGCTGCAGAGCGGCCAGGGAGGCGCCATCCGCATCCTGGAAAGACGCGGCATAGCGTCCGAGCGCTTCCACGGCCTGGTACCGGAGCTGTCCGCGGGTCGCCGCGTCGATGAGGGCCGCGGCGGCACTGGGATCGTGTAAACTGGCCAGCTCATCGATGGCCTGTGCGTGCAGGTGCTGGTGCTCGGTCTGCAAAGCGTCCAGCGCCCGCTGCAAAAGCGCCTGCCGGTGTTCGTCTTCTCGTGGTGACGCGGGATCGGTTTGGGGATTGAGGTGGGCGAAGACATCGCCTTGGAGATCAGGCGTCTCCACTTCGGAATGGCTCGGGCGGAACTCCTCCAGGGTTTGCGGTATGTGGGCGGCCGGGTGCCCGGTGAGGGCGTCGGCCGCAGATCGGAGCGCGCCGGTAATCGCGCCACCCGCCCGGCGCGGCCGCGGCGGCGTGGAGAGCACGATCACGGCGTGCGGGCCGGCCAGCGCATACGAGAAACCATCCAGGATGTTCATGATTGCCTGCTGCAGCGACACCCCTTCGGCGCGGACCGACACCGGCCAGGCGGCGATCGCCGGGTCGATCACTTCCATTTGCATCCCGGTCTGGCGTGCAAGCTCGTCCATGATCCGCTTGAGCGGCATCTCCTTGACCCGCACGTCCAGCGTGTCTCGGCGGTAGTCGATCGAAAGCGTGGCGCCGGCACCGAATGCTTTCGGCAAGAGCTCCGCCGCGCACGCAGCCCCGCTCAGCAGTGCGCAGGCCAGCGAGGCTCCGGCGGCGAGGGAGCGCAGGTCAGGCGCGCGTGCGTGCAACGGAAGTCGCGCTGCGCTCACGAGTCGTAAAGGCGCTCTAGACCGCATGGACCGAAAGGGCATGAGCCCAACTGCCGTGCAACGAATCCTGCGCATACCGTGTCGCGGTGTCATGTACTCCATGGCAAGAAAACCGGCCTCCGCGGCTTGGCCGCGGAGGCACTGTGCTCATCTTAGGGCGTGATAAGGGGAGGCTCCACGATGAATGTACTCACAACGCCGCATTGGTGCACACCACCGAGATCGACGCATCATTCACCGCTGCGTTGCTAAAGCTGAACGGGAGAATCCTTCGGGCCTGCCAGCGGATCGTGTGTGTCCCTGGCCCGGCCACAAAAAACGCGGTGCTCGTGACCTCCTTACGGTCGGCATCGGGATCACTGTGGCCAAGGGAGGGAATCGGGCTTTGGATAAACACAACTGTGCGTTCCTCGCCGTTACCGATTGCAGGGTTCAGGTTATCGAGGCTAAGCGTGAATACATAAAGAGCACGCCCCCCTTGGGAAATAATAAAGGGGTTTTGCGCATCGGCGCTACCCGTGGCGGCGCAACGGCGCGTGTTACCGGGCGGGTTAGTAAACGACACGCTTCGCAGCGTGGTCCAAGCGTTGGTAAAGAAGACGCTGTTATTGGTGGAATTACCGCCGGCAGCGTCAACCGCATGGGCTTGCAGCGGCACCAGGCCGAGCCAGAGCGGGAGGGCCGCGGCCGCGAGCTTCGCTACCGACCGGGCAGCGACGGCACCCTCGACCGGGGGATTGCGGGGTTTAGTATGCAATACTGTGTTCATAAAGGTTCTCCAATTTGGCTTTCGAGCGTGCTATAACGACAGCGCTCAGGGTTAGTCGGCCAGTTTACAAACTCAGTCCTTTCAGCACTGAGGCCGCCGCGTAGAGCCACTGGCATTGCGAGCGGCGTCGGCTATTTAATAAAACCGTGCTTGGGAAGTCATAAGCGTTTGGTAAGATTTCCGTCATTGTTTCGTAACGGCGTCGGTTCAAACCCGCGGTTCAATTCGTGAATAAGTCACAATGTCACAGCGCCGCGTGGGGCTTGCCGGTACTGTCATCGGTGCCCGGAGATCACGGGCTTCAGCTAGCCGCGGTATGCGGCAAAGCGACGATCCGCCCGGAGGCGCGCCGTTGCGCGGCGGGACGCCGATGAATGACGGACACGATTGGGAGCATCATGATTAACCACAGAGGTACCTCAACCGATCCGAGCACCGGTAGGACCGACACGGCAGCCGATCCGTTGCCGGGAGGCAAGCGGCTATTGCCACCTGTCCAGTTTGGGGCTTTTCGCCTCGAACCACGTAGCGGGCAGCTCTATCGGGGTGGACAACCGATCCAACTGACACCGAAGGCTTACGCGGTCCTCGGTTACATGCTGGAGCATGCCGGCGAGCTGGTTACGAAAGCCGATCTGCTGGACGCGGTTTGGCCGCGCGTCTACGTGGGCGATGCGGTCGTCAGGGTCGTGATGGGAGAGCTCCGGAGAGCGCTCGGCGATGACCACAAGAAACCGCGATTCATTGCCACGATACACCGCCGCGGCTACCGGTTCATCGGCCGGATCGACGCTTTCCCGGCCAACAAGCTTTTCGACACCGCGCTTGCGGCACCCGGTTCCCGACCGCTCCCAAGCGCGTCGGCGCCGCCGGTAGGGTCGCAACCATCCCCAGTCTCCGCGACCGTAACGTCGGTTGCCCGAGGCGAGGATGACCCAATGGATGCGCAACTACGGTACCTACCGATCGATCACGACCATATTTCCCTCATTGTCAATCTAATGAGGGAGTATTACACCCACGACCGTATTCCCTTTGATGCAGGGCTCGCTAATTCACGGGTACGACAACTCTTGTCGGCGCCCGAAATAGGGCGCGCCTGGTTGATAGAACGCGCTGAGGAGATCGCCGGATATTTCGTCGTAACTTTCGGCTTCGGCCTAGAGCATGGGCGCACTGCAACGCTTGACGAACTGTTCCTGCGCGCCGATTTCTGCGGCCGAGGCTTGGGCAAAAAGACACTTCAATTTATCGAGTCGCAAGTGTCTGCAATGGGCGTCGGCTCGATCCATGCCGATATGGACCGAGCCAATGAAAGGGCGCAGCGATTCTGGATGTACCTAGGGTTTGAGGGGGACGCTCGTTATTCGATGGTGAAACTCATCGAAGGTGCACCCGAAGAGGCTGGCCAGCTGTAAATCCGCGGCAAGAATATTCGCCCTGCCATGATTTTTTGGGTAGGGGTCTTGGGAAGGCGCGTAGACACAAGGGGTCGAGCCCGCGTAGCATGAAAGACGGTCGCAAGGACTACTGCGCATGACGCCTACACCGGGACCGAAGGGCAGCTTCCTCCTCGGCAACCTGCGCGCGTTTTCGCAGGACATGCTGGGCTTCTTCACGCGCTCGGCGCGCGACTACGGCGATGTGGTGCGCTTGCGCCTCGTGAATCGCACGGCATTTCTGATCAACCATCCCGTGCACATCGAAACGGTGCTCGTCCGGCAGCATGAGCGGTTCATCAAGCACCGTTTCTTCTGGAGCCGGGTGCGGGCGCTGTTCGGGCAGGGACTGGTGGCGAGCGAAGGCGCCTACTGGCGCCAGCAGCGGTTGCTCATGCAGCCGTCGTTCAACCGCGAGCATTTGGCCCGCTACGGCGCGATCATGGTCGCGGAAGCCGAGGCGGCGCTCGCGGAATGGGGGGACGGCGAGGTGCGCGATCTACACGCGGAATTCAGCCGTCTCACCCTGCGTATCGCGATACGGGCGTTCTTCGGCGCGGAACCCTCGGAACGGACGCTCGGTCTCGCGCGGGCCTTCACGGCGGCGGCCGAGGAGATCATCTTGCGCATGCACATGCCGGTGCGCCTGCCCGATTGGATCCCGACCGCCGGAACCCGGCGCTATCTCGACGCGGTCCGCCAGCTCGAAGGGGCCGTCTATGCCATCATCGCCGAGCGCCGCTGTCGGTCTCACATTCCCGGTTCCAAGACCGAGCCGCCGAACCTCTTGGACGCTCTCCTCGCGGCCCGCGACGAAGCAGGCCGGCCGCTCGCCGAACGGCAGGTGCGCGACGAAGCCATCACCATGCTCTTGGCGGGTCACGAGACCACGGCCCTCGCGCTGGTGTGGACGTGGTACCTGATTGCGCGGGACCCCAGCACAGCCGACGCGCTCGCTGCTGAGGCACGCCGGGTCCTTTGCGGGCGCCCGGCGAGCGCCGGCGATCTGGACGCGCTGCCCTACACCCGCGCCGTGGTTCAGGAGGGGCTCAGGCTCTATCCGCCGGCCTATGCCATCGGCCGCGAGGCACGCGCCGAAGTCCTGCTCGACAGCCATCGCATCCCGAGGGGCGCGACGGTGTTCATGAGCCCCTGGGTCATGCACCGTGACCCTCGTTACTACGCGCAGCCCGAGGCGTTTCGCCCGGAGCGCTGGTTGGGTGATGTCCCGGCCGGCCTTCCCCGCTACGCCTATTTCCCTTTCGGCGGCGGGGCGCGGGTGTGCATCGGCAATACCTTCGCGCTGACAGAGCTCGTGCTGGTGATGGCGACGATCGCACGGCAGGGCCGCGTCCAGCTCACGTCGGATCAAGAGATCACGCCCCGCCCCCTGATCACATTGCGGCCGGCAGAGCCCATCACCGCGCGTTTCCACCGGGATCTGGACGGGCCTGGCAAGGCGCCGAATTCTGGACTGCAGCTTTAGCACGAATGACGACGGAAAAGAAGTGAGGGTCTGGATAACAGCAAGAGGATCGAAGCACCGTGATCATACGTCCAGAAAAACCGGGCGATACCGCCGAGATCCGTTGCCTCAACGAGCAGGCGTTCGGCTGCCCGGCAGAGGCCCAGCTTGTCGATACTCTCCGCGCGCGCGGTAGGATCATCCTCTCCCTCGTTGCCGTAAGAGAAAACCACGTGGTGGGACACATCGTGTTCAGCCCAGTCGCCGTCGAGACGGGGAGGGAGGCATTGACTGTCGCGGGTCTCGCGCCGATGGCGGTAGTGCCGGCGCTACAGCGACAGGGAATCGGCTCCCTGCTGGTAAAGGCTGGACTCGACGCGTGCCGACAAGCCGGTTTGGCGGGCGTTGTGGTGTTGGGACACCCGGACTATTATCCGCGCTTCGGTTTCGTACCCGCGAGCAATTACGGCATCCGGAGTGAATACGCTGTCGCGGAGGGCGTGTTCATGGCGATCGAGCTGCGTGCGGGAGCCTTGCAAGGGCATGCCGGGCTCGCGAAGTATGCGCCGGAATTCCAACTGGTGTGAGCGCTTAACGCTCGTGATAAACGGAAGAGCATATCAGGCTTGCAATGCCGGACGTTTAGGGGAAACCATGGTCGTGCATGAGAACACGCCCCGGGATACGGGGAGTAAAAAATCAGAGCCGGCCCGCGAACCGCAAGTCGCGATCGTCGGGGCCGGATTCGGCGGACTGGCCGCGGCAAAGGCTCTAGCCCGCGCTCCGGTCGTCGCCACCGTCCTGGATCGTCAGAACTACCATTTGTTTCAGCCGCTGCTCTATCAGGTCGCCACCGCCGCCCTCTCTCCGGGCGATATCGCTTGGCCCATCCGCCGCCTGCTGCGGCGTCAGCCGAACGCGCGGGTCTTGCTAGGCGAAGTGACCGCGGTCGATACGGCGCGGCAGGTGTTGCACATGGGCGAGCGATCGCTCCCCTATGATTATCTAGTGTTATCTACAGGAGTCAGGCATGACTACTTTGGCCACAGAGACTGGGAGCCGTTTGCCCCCGGGCTCAAGCACCTCGACGATGCCACGACGATCCGGCGGCGCATCCTCTTGGCCTTCGAGCGGGCCGAGATGGAAACCGATGAGCGCGAGCGGAAACGCCTGCTGACCTTCGTTATCGTCGGCGCGGGGCCGACGGGGGTGGAGCTGGCCGGGGCTATCGCGGAGCTGGCGCGTAAGGCGCTCTCGGCTGATTTCCGACATATCGATCCGCGCAGCGCCCGCATCCTGCTCGTCGAGGCCGGCCCGCGCGTGCTGCCGGCCTTCCCCGCGCCCCTCTCGCAGTTCGCCCTCGCGTCGCTCGGGCGGCTCGGCGTGGAGGTACGCTTGGGCCAGCCGGTGACGGCTTGCGACGCAGGCGGCGTGACCCTCGGCGACAGCCCAATCGCGGCGGCCACCATCCTCTGGGCGGCGGGCGTCGCGGCCGCACCGGCGGCGCAGTGGCTGGGCGCCGAGCACGATCAAGCCGGCCGTGTCATCGTGAAGCCCGACCTCTCCGTACCGGGCTTACCCAACGTGTTTGTGATCGGCGATGCAGCCCGCGTGCTGGACCCCCGGGGCAAGCCGGTACCCGGGATTGCTCCGGCCGCAAAACAAGCGGGTGGCTACGTCGCGCGGCTGATCCAGGCGCGGATCGCGGGGCAGGCCGCGCCTCCGGCGTTTCGTTATCGCAACCGGGGCAACCTCGCCACCGTCGGGCGCAAATCAGCGGTCATTGACTTCGGCTGGCTGCGCCTTAAAGGAAACCTCGCCTGGTGGATCTGGGGCCTCGCGCACATTTATTTTCTCATCAGCCTGCGCAACCGTCTGATCGTCGCCCTGCAGTGGCTCTGGTCGTACCTGACCTTCGAGCGCGGCACTCGGCTAATCACCGGCTCCGATCGATGACACCACCGCGGCCCGGGGTTTATCACAAGCTCTCACCCCTCCTCGCCCTGGTAAACACAACCGGCCGTGCAGGTCTCGCGGACCACGACTTTTGTAAGCTGCGAAAGGTCGGGTTTCAGCCGTTGCCAGATCCAACGGGCCAGGTTCTCGCTGGTCGGATTCTCTAAGCCCTCGATGTCGTTGAGACAGTGATGATCGAGCCTCTCGAAAAGCGGCTGGAATTTCTCCCCGACGTCGGCGAAATCCATGACCCAACCGCTTTTTGGTCCTAGCTCGCCACGGACATGGATCGCGATGCGGAACGAGTGGCCGTGCAGGCGGCGGCACTTGTGGCCTTCGGGGACGTGAGGCAGGAGGTGCGCGGCCTCGATCGAGAATTCCTTGAAGATCTCCATGACACGTCATCCTACCGCTTTTTCGGCTGCCGTTGGAGCAACGCCCTCGCATCGCTAAAGACTACCGGCGCACCGCACATCCGTCTAAAGTGGTGCGCGTCCTCGGCGGGCCAAGCAGGCAACACCCTGTGCTCTCGGGCCCGCCCGGAGCCCGAGCGGCTCAGATTTTTTGTTATCTATCTTTCCGGCCGTTCAACTTCGTCTGCGATGCCGCAGGAAGAGGGCCAGCAGCGACGAGCCTTTTCCTTCCACGTTCGACGGTTAAGTTGAGACCCTCAAGCGTGCGCGCTCCAAGAAGCAGGAGATCGCCCGGTTCGGCAAAGACTACCTCGTCGATGGTGAAAAACTTGTCGAGTCTGATGATTGCAAAGCCAACGCTGCGGGTTACTTGTTGGCCGTTCGCGAGAACAAAAGCCACATCCTTTTTCTCTTGCTGAATTCCGATCCTTTCGAGCGTCCGCTCCGGAACCCAAGAGTATTCACTGCCCGTATCCACGAGCAGTTTTGGTATGACCGCCGACCGAGTTCTGTCGATAGGGTTTTCAACTTTGCATTTGGTGTAAAAGGCTCCCATGCTTGTGCCTAGGCTCTCAATCATGCTTGGGCTCATGCCACAGTTATAAACGAATAGCTCCTCCGTGCTTATAGCGATTCTAAGGCCGGAAGAAGAAGGCAACGAAGCACGGGTACCTTTGCTGCATACTGCCTACGGGATGCCCGTCCATGACGGTCGCCGCCCGCCTCCAAGCGCTCGCCCAGCGTAAACCGACGAGCGCGCGGAAACTTGCCGAGCTAAGATTAGCCAGACGAGCAGCTCATGCGCGCCTTGTACCGCCTGAGGTGTTTGGTTTTGCATCACGGACTAAGCAAAAAACCTCGCCGGCGCGGCCTTCCCTGGCCGCGCCAAGACTGCAAAGAGCAAGAGCATAAAGAACAAAGGGTCAATGGTCCTGGGCGAGACGAAAACCCAGGAGGCTGCTGTACCGGGAAGCTGGCTAGAACCAGCCACGGAAGGCCGAGCGGACATACCACGGTATGCTGCCCCAGGAGCCGCCGCGGATCACGCGCCGGGCGCAATCACCATCTTGTTGCTCTCTCCAGGCCGAACCATCCGTGGGCGCACCGACGTAATCCGCATGCCAACAGTCCTCCGTCCATTCCATAACGTTGCCGAGCATGTCATGAAGACCCCACTCATTCGGCCGGAAGCGCCCGACCGGGGCAATTGTCGCGAAGTCATCCTCGCAAGTGTGGGAGTCCAATTCCCTAGCCATGCGTTCGTTGATCTCAGCTTTGTTCTTGCGATCAAGAACGTTCGCATAATGGCAGGCTTTGGCTGAGCGCTTCGGCGCGCAGGAGGCTTTGACTGTCGCGGATCGCTTTCAAGCGTTTTCGCTAAAGAAGAAAACGCCGATTGGCTTCGAGCCAATCAGAAAAACGCTGCCAGTGGCCCAGGACGGCTTCGTGCGCGACCTCCACCCACGACACGTTGGCTTTATCCATGTTGGTGACCAGCAAGCGTCCGTCCACCAGCCGGTTAATCAGCGCTTGCTCTCGGTGCGCAAAGGCGTCTAGGCGTGCGCGCTTGCGCACCGCGCCGCCTTTCTCATTCACGTCCGCGAGCAGAGGGAAGATTTTGGCGAGCGCTGCCTCGTCCACTTTCCCGACCGCATCCTGCACGGCCTTTTCGGCCTGGCCCTCGATGACACCCCCAATGCCACCCACTTCCCCGCCGTCCCCGTCCTTGCCGCCCAACGCGCGATAGGCTGCCACAGTCAGTTGTTTACCGCCGCTACGTTCGTAAAGCTCCTCCAAGGCGAACTCGACGAGCGCCAGCGCCCCCGGCTCGGTGCCCGCGTCCTTCAAAATCGCACCCGCCAAGCCCGGCTCCGTATCGAGGCCGGCGACCCGCGCCGGGCGTTCGATCATCTCAGCCAGTGCCAGAGGCGCCGGTGCCGCGAGCGGAAAACTGCCGTCGCGCAGCCAAGCCGCGAGCCGCGGATCGCGCGTGCAGTGTTCGTAGTAGTCGGCGCGCAGGGTCAGCAGCAGGCGAATGCGCACCGAGCCGGCGATGGCGTCCATGAGCCCGATGAAGGGCTCTCGATGTCGCTCTTCCACCCGCGCACTGAAGATCTCCTCGAATTGATCGGCGAAGAGCAATAGCTCGGCATTCCGGGATGTGCCCTGCAGAATTTGGGCAGCGAGTGCGTTGATCTCGGTGGGATTGGTGCGCAGCGTGTCGGCGATGGCCTCCGGCGGCGCTGAAGATCCCGGAAGTTTTGCGGTCAATCTACGCGTGAGGTTCAAGAACGGATCGCTCCCCCGCTCGCCCGGCGTAAAGCGCACGATGATCCAGTCGGCGCTGCCCGCGAAGGCGCCGGCCTGGATCCGGGGAATGAGGCCGGCTCCGACCAGCGAGGACTTACCCGATCCCGAAGCGCCTATGACTGCGACGATACGCGTCGTGGGATCCGCGAAGCGCTTGATCAATTCATCGGTTTCGCGGCCCCGGCCGAAGAAGATAGCGGCATGCCGCTCCCGAAAAGCGTTAAGACCCCGATAAGGGTTACCTTCCCAAATAGGCTTAGTCGTAGCGTCACGGGCGATGGCCGCCGCGTCGTTCTTCGTGGGCGCGGGTGCATCCTTAGGCAGTGCGTCAAGGGAGACTTGACTAAGCTCACGCAGCGCGCGTTCGAGTTTGTCCGCGAACTCGCTCGAGAAGCCATAAGGCGTGTAGCTCTGGCGCAAGGAGCCATCAGGGTTCGTGAACTGAGCAAAGAAGGTTTCAACAGCTTGGTATTGGCGGTGCTTCTCATCGAGATCACGGTCGCCTAAACCGATCCGCGGTTCTTCTGTGCGCCGATACACCAGAACGGTGGGTGTGCCTGTTCGCTTCGCAGCGTCCATGGCATCGCAGAGCTCATACTCGGTACCGGAGACGTACGGCCTCCCGTTGGGTTTTCGGTGCTCGGGCGGTAAAGGTGTGCCCATCCGGGACCACAATATGACGACCACGATGTCGCATTGGGAGGGCTTGGGGCGGCGGTGATCGATCGCCTGCTGCGGTGTCAGGTGGGCATCCATCGGCACCGGCGCGCCCGGATCGTCCCAGGAAACTTCCTCGATGTGGATGCGGTTACGGAGCGCATATTCTTGCGAGAGGCGCTTGAGCACCCTGCGCGCTAGCGCGCGTTCGTCGGAGACATCGCCCGGTGACGATAAGAATATTCTGAGGTCTAGGCGGGACATCGCATTTCCTTCTTGTGCGCCTATTCTGAACTCAACTTAGCATCCCTTCCTCCAGCCCGCGTAGAGCCGTAGTTAAATGACCACCGGCAAAACCGAGGGCTTATTGGGTGAGCGCCTCAAGGCGCCATAACAGCATGAGCCGCCCAGGGCGGCGGGTCTACATTCCAAGCTTCATCTGCTCGTAGCGCTCGTCTTCTTCCTCTTGGTTGCGGATATAGGCTCGGACCATGTTTCCTCC
>JBIMKD010000340.1:0-15890 GCA_043673815.1 Chromatiales bacterium | reverse complement strand
ATGCTGTCGAACTTCCAACATAACGGCCGGCCCTTGGTGCAGACCTTTCTCCTTGGTCAAAAGGAATTTAGGGTATTGCTACGATCTCCCAGTTTCGTGCAACTCCGGCAACGGGTGATCGCCGCGTATCATTTAAAACCCTTGGATGCCGAGGAGACCCAGGCCTACATCGAGCACAGACTGCGTTTGGTCGGGTGGAATCAAGACCCGGTTTTCGCGCAAGAGGCGTTTCCGCTGATACACCGGATCACCGAAGGCGTGCCACGCAAGATTAATATGCTCTGCGACCGGATCCTCTTGTTCGGTTGCCTGGAAGAAAAGCATCTCATTAATGTCGACGTGTTAAAGGCGGTGACCGATGATCTCGGCCAAGAAGATCTCCTCATGACCGCGGATGATCAATCCGCGCCTGCGAGTAAGGAGGATGCTCGGATGTTACCTTTGCGATCGGACCTAGGCAACGCGAATGAAGAGGGCCGGATCGCGGTGCTAGAAACGTCGCTGGAATCCCTTGGGAGCATGGTCAAACGAGAATTGAGCATGCTACGAAAAGCCCTATTGGATACCCAAAAGCGCCGTTTGAAAGCCGATCCCGTCCTCATAGAAACGCGCTTGCAAAAGGTTCAGACGGGGGCGGAAAATGAATAAAACGTTGGCAAATTAGCGGCGCCAGTGTCCCGACTTGCCGCCCATTTTTTCAAGTAAGCGTATGCCCGAGATGCTCATGCCGCGGTCCACGGATTTGCACATATCATAGACGGTCAGCAACGCCACCTGAACGGCCGTCAACGCCTCCATCTCAACGCCGGTCTGCGCGCTCGTTTCTACCTTCGACTTGCACCTCACTGCGTTTGCCTTGGCATCGAGGAAAAAACTGATTTCGATGTGTGTCAGAGGAAGCGGGTGGCAGAGCGGGATCAGATCGGCGGTTTTTTTAGCCGCCATGACCCCCGCGATTCTTGCGATGCCGAGCACGTCCCCTTTCTTGTGGAGACCTTCCTTAACCATCGTTAGCGTTTCCCGATTCATCGCGATGGTCCCTTCGGCGATGGCCATCCGGTGGGTCACCGCCTTAGCCGAGATATCCACCATCTGGGCTTCCCCGTGGCGATTAAAATGCGAAAGTTTCGACATGGTGCTTAGAGGTTGTGAAAAAATCGTCGCGAGCGAAGGGAAGTCGCGTTCCGCCGGAGCGCAGGAACCGGAGTGTATATTGCGATACATGAGGATTCCGAGCACCGCCGGAACGCGAGATCCCGAGCGCAGTAGATTTTTTCACAAGCTCTTAGTCAAGGGCTGTCCGTACTATACTGATACGGCGGCCATTGAGGAAGCCGTTATCACGAGTCTGTGGTTGGAAATCATGGAATTCGATCGACGTGATGCCATAGGCAAGAAGGAGAGCATAGGTGCCGATCACAGTCAAATTCTTCGCGAGCCTGAGGGAACGCCTCGGGCGCAGTGAGGATCGCGTGCAGGCCGCGCCGGGCATGACGGTCCAAGATGTCTGGACGCGCGTGAGCCACGGCTTGCCGCTTCCCGCAAATATTCTGATCGCCGTTAACCAGGACTTTGCGACTCTCGCGGCGCCGGTCCATGACGGAGACGAAGTGGCGTTTTTCCCGCCGATCACGGGCGGGTCCGCGCCCAGAACTCATGAAGAAATTGTCGCGAGCGCGACAACCCCCCAGCCCCGGTTGCGTAGCGCCACGGCTATTGCTTATGATGAACGGGTGACTGAAAGCACGGACAACCTGGTGCTGGAGATGTTGCGGCAGATGCGCGGCGACATCACGAGCCTACGCAACGAGACGCGCGACGGATTTTCCCGCATCGAACTCCGTCTCGGCCTAGTCGAGCAGGCGCTTGCCGGTCTCTTGGGCGTGTCGGCCTCGGACCGTGACGAAATCCGGGCGCTCAAGACCCGCGTTGAGCGCATCGAGCGCCGCCTGGAGCTGACTGACTAGCTAGGGCGCTATACGCGGTCACCCTTGCTTTTTCACGGCCTTGAGTAGCGCGCTAGCTCGCGAATACCCCTGGAGCAAAACCAAACAGCACCGACAAGGTAAACAATATTACGCACCCATCGCCAGGCCATACTCCAGGCAGAAACTCTCTCCCGTCTCGCCTCCTCCTCAGCCTGCCGCTGCATCGCCCGCTCCTGCTCTCTGACCAGGCGGGCTGCTGCCGTGACCTCGGCCTTCAGCGCTTTGACCCGGAGCTTTATGTAGCGCGCCCGGGCGAGCTGCTCGTCGTAGTCGGTCTCGGCCAGGGCCTTGGCCCAGAGGCCAGGCCGGACCTCTGGCCGCTCCCTATCTCCTGCGCCGCGTAGGCGTAGTATGTCTCATCATCACCGCTACCAAACATCGTCGCGCTCCTGTGTCTGTGCGCAGCATATCGGCACAGGCTTTGGAACTCAGAGATCCCCTCATTTTATGATGTAAGTTTATTCTGTTACCCATTGATGTTGAAGCGTACCGAGGTCATGCTTTGCCGAGGTCAAAAGAGCGGAGGCGAGGTATGGCGAAGCGCTTGGGTTTTCGGTTCGAAGATATTCATGGATTTTTGGACTCGCTGTTTGGAGAGGATGTACATGCCAAGCGGGTCTACTCGCTGGCGAATGCGACCATGGGGGTCATGGCGAGTGCCTCGCTGGCGATTCATGCCATGGGTCAGGGGCTGGCCCAGGTGCGCGGGAAGCTGACCAAGCATGCGGTCAAGCAAGTGGACCGACTGCTTTCGAATGCCGGTGTGGAGGTGTGGTCGCTCTTCGCACATTGGGTGCCCTATGTGGTCGGGCCGCGCAAGCGCATCGTGGTGGCGATGGACTGGACCGATTTTGACCCCGACGGGCGGGCGACGATCATGCTCTCGCTGCTCACCCGCCATGGGCGTGCCACACCGCTCCTGTGGCTCAGTGTCGATAAGGGGACGCTCAAGGAGCATCGCAACGCCTACGAGGACCGGGTGCTGATGCGCCTCTCTGAGGTGTTGCCCGAAGGGGTTCGGGTGTTGATTGTGGCCGACCGTGGTTTTGGGGACCAGAAGCTCTATCATCTGCTTGGGCAGGAACTGAAGTTTGACTATGTCATCCGTTTTCGCGGCAACATCTACGTCACCGATGCGCAAGGCGAGATGCGGACAGCGGCAGAGTGGGTCGGCCACGGAGGACGTGCACGCACCCTGCGCGGGGCGCATGTGACCGCCGATCACTACCGGGTCGGTACCGTGGTGTGTGTGCGGGCCAAAGACATGAAGGAACCCTGGTGTCTGGCTGCGAGCACCACCACCGAGAGCGCGAGGACTCTCATTGACTACTACGCTAAACGCTGGGGCATCGAGAGTAGTTTCGGGACACCAAAGACCTGCGCTTTGGCATGGGCATGAGTTGGGTTCGCATTGGGTCGCCCACGCGCCGCGATCGGCTTTGGCTGATCAACGCCTTTGCCGTGGTCCTCCTGAGTCTCCTCGGTGCGGCAGGCGAGGCCCTGGGCTATGACCGGCACTTGAAGGCCAATACCACTAAGCAGCGTACCCACTCGCTGTTTCGGCAAGGCTGTATGCATTATGATCTCATTCCTAATATGCCCGAAGAACGGTTACGCCCCCTGATGCAACGCTTCGCCGAAATACTGCTCGAACATCGCACCTTCTCAGCCGTGTTCGGCGTCGTATAAATATGAGGGGATGGCTGAGGCTTTGGAAGCCTTACTGACGGCCGGACCGGGGCATCGGGCTCTTGAGGTAATAGATGAACTTAATCGCTGCAGCCTCTTCGGGCTTGAGGTCGTCGAGGTTACCGAGCACCTGGCCGTCCTTGTCCTTAAAGATGGTCCCGCGTGCGCCCTCGCCAGCGAAGCTCGGGTAACAGACCGACTTCAACGAATCTGGAAGTCCCTTCTCCCTCAGGGTTAGGATGAGGGGAATCAAATCCAAACACTTTCGTCGATGCTTTCGATCCCCTCACCCCAACCCTCTCCCAGCGGGAGAGGGAGAAAAGAAAATGCCTGTCCAGGGACCTTGGAGTGGTACTCCAAATTTCAAATATGTGTGGTTAAACGCAAGCGCTCGTGCGTGGGTTAAGGCACGATGCGGTCAATAGTCACAGCGATCGGTGCGCTCGGGCGTTCCGTGAGCGAGATGGCGTTCGGCGTGTATCCCTCGAGATCGCCGCGCTGGGCGCGTGCTTCACCCGAAAGGGAGGCACGCGCGCCGACCACGACTGCATCGAAATTGGATAGCTTCATCTCGGGGGTCATGGCCTGCGAGTCGTCGAGCACGACGGTCGCGGGCAGGTCCCGAGCCCGGATGCGCGCGATGGCTAAAGGCATTCGGGGGCCACGGGTTGCACGGGCGAACACGAAGACTGTCGTGTCGGGACCAATCCGCTTTTTCAAGGATTTGTCCAGTGTCACCTGGACTTCGAGCCGCACCGCGTCTTTTGCGCCCGTGGAGGTTCCGCCGCCGTCTTCGCCTAGCTGCTCGAGCTGCACGCGCACCAAGCGCGCCTGCTCGCTGCCCGCAGGGAACTGCTGTGCGAGGCGCTGCAAATAGCCGCGCGCCTCGGCCTTAGCGCCACGGTTGATGCTCGCCGCCGCCGCCAGCCACAGTGCTCCCGGGTGTTCGGGAGCGAGCTTGAGCGCGCGTTCGATCAACTCAGTGGCTTGGCCGTCCAGCCGGCCGCCGTGCGACATCGCGACCGCGCGCGCATAATCGATGAGGAGATCGGCATTATCACCGAGAAGCCGGTGCGCCTGAGCAAGCGCCGCCGTTGCCTTCACGGGTTCGGCGAGCGCGAGATAGGTACGCCCGAGCAACAGCCAGCCCTCCCCAAGATCGGGCTCGGCGCCGAGCCGAGCCTCGAGCGTTGCGATCGCTTCTTGGAGATGTTGGCGGCGGTTTGCCTCGTCCTCGGTCTGGCGCATCGCGGTAGCAAGCTCGTCGGTAGCGCCGAGCCACAGATAGCCGCCGGCCGAGAGGACCGGCACCGCGATGGAAACGGCCAGGGCGGTGCGCCAATTGCGCGGAAGCTCCCGTGCGTGCGGCGGGATCGGCTCGGCGGACAGGTCCCCCGCGAGTGCCGTCTCAAGTTCTTCCCGGGCCTCCTCGAACTGCGCTTGGGTCAGCGATCCGCGGCCGAGATCGTCGCCCAGCTCCTGGAAGCGTTGGCGGTAAACCGAGAGCGTCGCGGCCTCGGGATCGCGGCCGGTCGATTCACTCCGGCGCACTAGCGGCGCCAATATCAATCCCAATGCCACGGCAACCATCGCGGCCGCGAGGCCCCAGAACACGATCACCGGCCGTTGGCGCGTGAAATGGAAGACACTCGAAACGATCGCACCGGGCGCTAGCGTTAGGGGTCCTTCGTCCCGAGCAATCTGGCGACGCGCTCGCGTTCAGCGGGTGCGAGCGCGACGGGCTCGCTGCGACGGCGTCTTCGCACGGTGTGCACCAGGAACCAAATCCCGACGCATAAAATCACCGCGGGGCCGAACCAAAGCGCCAGGGTCTTAAGCGTAATGGGAGGCCGATAGAGGACGAACTCGCCGTAGCGTCTTACCATGAAGTCGAGGATCTCCCGATCGGTTCGGCCCGCTTGCATCATAGAGAAGATCTCTCGGCGCAGATCGCCGGCCAGTTCGGCGTGAGAATCGGCGAGCGATTGATTCTGGCACACCAGGCAACGGAGCTCGCCGGTGATCTCTTGGAAGCGTTGGGCGAGCGTGGGATCGCTGAACTCGAAGACGGCCGGATCGGCGGCCGCCGCGGCCAAGGAATAGGTCATAGTCAACACCAGGAGCCAACGCATGGATTTATTGGGCGCCGTTCGCGGAACGTGGGCCGGTCTCCCGCAGCCGCGGCAGCAGTTCCGACGCGACCACCTCGGGGGTCAGCGGTCCCACGTGCTTTAAGCGGATGACGCCGCCGGCATCGACCAGGAAGCTTTCCGGAACGCCGTAGACGCCCCACTCGATCGCGGCCCGCCCGTCGCCGTCATAGGCAATCTTCTCATACGGATCGCCCAAGCGCCGCAGCCAGGCGAGCGCTTGTTTACGTTCATCCTTATAGTTCAATCCGATGATCCGCAGTTCACTCGTACGCGCCAGATCGAGGAGCAGAGGGTGCTCATCGCGGCAGGCCACACACCAGCTCGCCCACACGTTGACCAAGGTGGCCGTGCCTTTTAAGTCGTCGGTGGTGATGCGCTTCGCCGGATCACGCAATTGCGGGAGATCGAATCCGGGGGCGGGATTATCGATAAACGGGGAGGGGACGAGCCGCGGATCGCGCCGCAGACCCACTACGAGCAGTGCGATCAGGAGTACAAACGCCGTCAGCGGCAGCGCGTAGCGCAACATGGCTTAGCCGGCCCGTTCCGCAATCGTAGCGTCGGCGAGCCGCACGGGAGCAGGCCGCGGACCAAAACGGTAGCGCCGATCGCTCGCGGCCAGGATCCCCCCGAGCGCCATCACCATGGCGCCCAACCAGATCCAACGCACGCAAGGCTTCACCTGGATGCGTACGCTCCAAGCCTCTTTACCGACCGGCTCGCCCAAGGCCACATAGAGATCGCGGGTGAATCCGGCGTCAATGGCGGCTTCGGTCATGGGGCTCGTTTGCACGCGATAGATCCTTTTCTGCGGTTGCAGCTCCGCGACCACCGACTCTCCGCGCAGGGCGACGATCCTAGCCTCGGTCGCGTCGTAATTGGGGCCCTGCACGCTCCGCAAGCGCTCCATGCGAAAACGGTATCCGCCGAGCTCGGCCGCCTCCCCAATGGCAAGCTTCACATCCCGCTCGGCCCCATAGAGCGAGGTCACCGTCACCCCCGCCAAGGTGAGCGCGAAGCCGAGGTGAGCCAAGGCCATGCCTGAAAACCCCGGCGATAACGCGCGCAGCATCCCTTTCAAGGTGTGTTGATGCGCCCAACGCTCGCGTACCGCGAGTGCGGTGCTCAACAGAACCCAGGTCGCCACGAAGAGACCGAGAAATGTGAAGATCACCTTCCCTTGGCCAAGCACCATAGCGGCGCTCATCGCGGCGATGGCGCCGGCAAAGGCTACGGGCCGCAATCGATTCGCAAGCTCACGCATGTCCTGGCTTTTCCAGCGCGTCAGCGGACCCATTCCGAGCGCCAGCCCCAAGAGCAGCATCAGCGGCACGAAGACCGTATCGAAGTACGGAGGTCCGACCGAGATCTTCCCGATCCCGAGCGAGTCGAGCGCCAATGGATACAGGGTGCCCAATAATACCGCGGCCGCCGCCACCAGAAGCACGCAATTATTGATGAGCAGAAGGCCCTCGCGCGAGAACGGATTGAAGCGTCCGGTATCCACGATCCGCGGGGCTCGCACGGCGTACAGCAACAGCGATCCGCCCACGGTAAGCCCTAAGATACCGAGGATGTAGACACCGCGCTCGGGATCGGTGGCGAAGGCATGCACCGAGGTCAATACGCCGGAGCGCACCAGAAACGTTCCGAGCAGGCTCAACGAAAAGGCGCAGATCGCCAAGAGACAAGTCCAGCGCTTAAAGGCATCGCGTTTATCGGTGACCGCGAGGGAATGAATCAACGCCGTGCCCAGGAGCCAGGGCATGAAGGAGGCGTTTTCGACCGGATCCCAGAACCACCATCCTCCCCATCCGAGCTCATAGTATGCCCACCAGCTCCCAAGTGCGATGCCGACCGTCAGAAAGATCCAGGCCATGAGCGTCCAGGGACGCGACCAGCGGGCCCAGGGCGCGTCGAGCCGCCCGCCGATCAAGGCGGCGATGGCAAAGCTAAACGCGACCGAGAACCCCACGTAACCCATGTACAGCATAGGCGGGTGCATCACCAGACCCGGGTCCTGCAACAGCGGGTTGAGATCGCGGCCCTCGGGGGCGGCGGGGAACTGGCGCGCGAAGGGATTGGAGGTCAAGAGCATGAACGATAAGAACCCCACGTTGATGATCCCCATGACCGCGAGGACACGGGCCACGAAAGCGAGCGGCATGGCGTGGCTGAAGCGTGCGACGGCGACCATCCAAACGCAGAGGATCAGGCTCCAGAGCAGCAGAGAACCCTCGTGGGCGCCCCAGACTGCGGCGATGCGGTAGGCCAGCGGAAGCGCCGTGTTGGAGTTATTGGCGACGTAGACGACGGAGAAATCATCGCCGATAAAGCTCGCCGTGAGACACCCGAAGGCCACGGCCGAAAACAAGCACTGGGCCACTGCTGCGGGGCGCGCGAGCGCCATCCAGCGCACCCGGACGAGGTGGGCGCCGGCGAGCGGCAAAGCGAATTGCAGGGTGGCGATGACCAAGGCCAGGATCAAGGCAAAATGACCGAGCTCTGGAATCACGGCGCGGTGTCCTTGGCTTTGGGAAGGTGCGCGGCCAGCTCGGGCGGCATGTAGTTTTCGTCGTGTTTGGCGAGCACCTCGGTTGCATTGAAGACTTGGTCCGCCGCCAGCCGCCCCTGCGCCACGATGCCTTGGCCTTCCCGGAACAGATCGGGCAGCAGCCCCTCGTAACGTACCCTGACCGTAGTTTGCTGATCCGTCAACTCGAAGCTGATCTTGAGGCTATCGGGCGTCCTCCGGACGCTACCCTTGGGTACGAGTCCGCCGAGACGAATCGGCGCGGCCGGAGGCACTTCGCCGGAGAGCAATTGGGTCGGCGTATAAAAGAACAGGATGTTGCTTTGTAAAGCGGTGAGCCCCAAGGCCGCCGCGGCGGAGACGCCCGCCAAGATCAGGGTGATCGCGATGATCCTCTGCCTGCGCGGTGTCATGTCCAATCCCCGCCGGTTTTATCGAGCGCGGCGGGCGGTGCGGATCCCGGGCGCCGTGATTTATTCCGGAGTTGTCCTGTCAGCCGGCGGTGCCAGGCAAGGGAGTTCCGCAAGAGTCCGAGCATAACGACGGCCGCGACGCCATACGCGGACCACACATAGAACCCGTAGCCGCCCATCGAAAAGAATTCGCGCACGGTGCTAGCCCCGCAACACTTCGCCTACCCAGGGGTTGGTTCGCTCGCGTTCGAGCAATTCGCAGCGCGCGCGCACGAGCAGCAAACTCACATAGTAGCCGACAAAGGCGAGCGCCATGATGAGCAAGGGCGCGAGCATGGACCCATGGATCGCGGGCGCGCCGAAGCGCGTGACCGTCGGCGCTTGGTGCAAGGTGTGCCACCACTCCACGGAATAGTGAATGATCGGCAGATCGACGGCGCCCACGAGCGCCAGCACCGCGGCGGCCCGGGTCGCGGTCCTGCGATCCTCGATGGCCTGCTCCAAGGCCATATAGCCGAGGTATAAGAACAACAGCAATAATTCCGAGGTAAGCCGCGCATCCCAAACCCACCAGGTGCCCCACATGGGCTTCCCCCAGAGCGAACCGGTCATCAACGCCAAGGCGGTAAAGGCCGCTCCGATGGGTGCGCTGGCGGAAGCCACGACCTCGGCAATCTTGATCCGCCAGATCAAGGCCACGGCCCCGGCGCCGGCCATAACCGCATAAACGAACAGTGACATCCACGCGCTCGGGACATGCACGAACATGATCCGGTAGCTATCGCCTTGCTGATAATCGGGCGGCGCGACGACCAGGCCCCAATAGAGACCCGTGAGTGTGCATAAGCCGGTGGCCCAGGCCACGGGCCGCAGCCAACGCCCGCACCAGAGGTAAAAGTTTTTCGGGGTGAGCAATTGCTGCATATTTCAGCTATTACGGATCCGCAGCGCGGCGGCCGCGGCCAGCGGCGCCAAGGTGATGGCGAGCATCAGCAGGGCGCCCAGCATATAAAGTTGCGGCCCCCAGGCTAAGCCGCGGCTCGCGGCGGCGGTCGCACCGGTCGCGAAAATCAAGATTGGCACATAAAGAGGTAAGAGTAGCAAGGTCGCCAGGATCCCGGCCGCGCGCAAACCCGCCGTTAGCGCCACTCCGATCGCGCCCATAAGGCTGAGCGCGGGCGTGCCGAGTATCAAGGTCAGCAGCAACACGCCGAGCGTGTAACCAGCGATCCCGAATTGCAGTCCCAAGATCGGTGCGAGCAGCAATAAGGGCAAGCCGGCCGTCAGCCAATGCGAAAATATCTTGGCCGTCACCAGGAGTGTCAGCGGATGCGGGCTCAGCAACAACTGTTCGAGACTGCCATCCTCGAGGTCCGAGCGAAAGACCGCTTCGAGCGACAGGAGTGTCGCGAGCAAGGCCGCGATCCAGATCACGCCGGGGCCCACGGACTGGAGCATTTGCGGTTCCGGCCCTAGGCCGAGCGGAAAAATGAGCGTGATCACAAAAAAGAACAGAACGGGATTGGCGGCCTCGGCGCGGTGCCGCCAGAACAAGAGCAAATCGCGCTTGACGATCCAGGCGCAAGCGTGCGCTAGTCCCCGTTCCATTCCCGCTGATCCTCTAGGTGCAAAGCGCGGCTGATTGTGATGTCGGTGGAGTGATGGCTCGTGAAGATAACCAGCCCGCCGCGCGCGGCGTGCCCTTCCAGCATCGAGGCCACCGTTTTTATAGCAGTTTTATCCAAGGCGGTAAAGGGTTCGTCCAGAAGCCATAGGCAGGCTTGGTTGACCAGCAAGCGCGCCAAGGCCAGGCGCCGGCGCTGGCCCGCCGACAGCCGGTGGGTTAGCGTATCCGCGAGATCGCCAAGACCCAAGCGCTGCAAGGCCGCGTTGATGGGGATCCCGTTCCCGTGCAAGGCGGAAGCGAGCGTGAGGTTTTCCGCGACGCTCAAACTGCCCTTCACGCCATCGGCGTGGCCAATGTAGATGAGATCTCGGAGATAGGCGCAACGGACCTTCTCCAGCGGTTGGCCGCGCCAATGCAGCGTCCCGGAATCCGGTTGCGTCAGGCTGGCGATCATCCGCAATAGCGTGGTTTTACCGGCGCCGTTGGCGCCTGTGATCTGCAAGATTTCCCCGCACACAAGCGTAAAGGAGATCTCGGTGAGAAGCAGGCGATCCCCGCGGCGGCAACACAGATCGCGGGCTTCAAGCATGGGCGAAACCGCGAACGGAATCGCCGCCCCGCGTTCGATCGTCGGGAGTGTGGATGTCATTCGATGGTAATGTCCCCGCGACGGCGTGAGCGCACCCGTGCCGGGCGCGATAACGGTGCGCTTGGCGCGAGCGCTATAATACTTCAAGCGAGAACATCGATGTTGGGAAAAACCGGCCGCGGCTATCGTGCGCCACCGGCGTTACTTCGCTACCCATCCGCGCCCGCACGATGTGCTGTTGTTCATGGAGGTCAGCGACCCTGATCGTGAGCGAATTGTTTCCGGCTGGGTCGGGATCTGGTTAAGATACCGGCATAGCTGGAGGCGGGGCTAGGGAATCGCCCTCCCGCACCGGGATGCTACGGGGACGGGGAGGGGGTATTGATTCGGATCGGCTCGGGAAAGAATGCTTGGAAAACCGCCGCATACGCATTGTTTGCACCGGTCGCTCGTACTTACCCTCGCGCTCGGACTTTCCGCCTGCCAGCCCGCGCCCGAGCCGCCCTTACGCCTCGGCAGCTTCGGTGCATGGCCCGGTTACGAGCCCTTCTACCTTGCCGAGGAGCTAGGTTTCTATGATGGCGCCGCCGTCAAGCTCGCCGATTACACCTCGGCGACCGCGATGCTGCAAGCCTTCCGCAACGGGGCGCTCGATGCCGCCACCCTCACCCTCGACGAGGTCCTGCTGCTCGCGGACCAGGGGCACGATCCCCGCATCGCGCTGGTGCTGGACACCTCCCACGGGGCGGATGCCATCCTGGGCCGGCCCGGCCTCAAGACGCTGGCGGACCTGCGCGGCCGGCGCGTGGCGGCGGAGGCGAGCGCCTTGGCCGCCTATATGCTGAGCCGGGGGCTCGAAAACGGCGGGCTCACCGCAGCCGACGTCACGCTGGTGCCGGTCGAGGCGGACGAGTTCGAGGAGGTGTTCGCGGCCGGCCGGGTGGATGCCCTCGTCTGCTATGAGCCGCACAAGAGCCACTTGCTCGCGCAAGGGGCCGAGCTTCTTTTCGATAGCTCCCGTATCCCGCGCGAGATCTTCGACGTACTGTTGGTTCGGGCGAGCGCAATGGAGCGGCACGGCCGGTCCCTGTTGGCGGTAGGACGCGGCTGGTTCAGGGCACTCGACTATATCCGCGCGCGACCCGACGATGCATACGAGCGGATAGGGAAACGGCTCAAGCTGTCCCCGGCCGAGGCGCGCCGCGCCTTCGCGGGTCTCACCCTCACGGACCTGCCCGAAAACAAGCGCCTGCTTCTTAGCGAGCAGCCGGCGATCCTAGGGCCCGCGCGGGAACTCGCCGGCCTAATGTTGAAAAAACGGCTCGTAGCGGAGCCGGTCGAGCCCGCGCGGTTTTTAGATCCACGGCTCCTCGCACGACTCGGCCGCTGATATGGCGCACCGCCCGGCCGCTTGGTACACCCGTCTGCAGCTCCCGTTGCGCTTCGGGGTTCCGGCCCTAATCATCGTGTTCACGGTGCTCTTCGCGGCGTGGAGCATCGCTTACTATAGCCGCGCCGCGTACCAACACATCGAAGAGGATGCCCTCGAACGCGTTGCGGCGGATCTCACCGCATTCCAGCGGACCCTGGAATTCCTGTACGCATCCGGCGCCGAGCGCCAGATCCAGCGCGAAATGGTGAACCGCAGCGGCCACGGCGAGGTCCGGGAGCGGTTCGTCATCGATGAGCACGATCAGGTCATCGCCGCCTCCCGCGGAGTGCTCATCGGGATGCCGTTGCCCGAGGCCCTGGTGCGGCTGCACGAGCCGGTCGCGGGGTTCGCAGCGCGCCTGGCCGAGGTCAGGCGGCGGTTGACCGGCCAGGCCTTCCTCACGGCGGGCGGGACCCAAGTCGCCGGTCTCTTTCCCGTTATCCTCGGGATGAAGCCCGGCGAGTTGCGGCCCAACCGGGTGGGGATCCTTTACGAAAATCGGGATCTGGCCTTGGCCAAGGCGCTTTCCTATCACGAGCTGCGGCAACGGACCCTGTTCCTCGGATCCGTGTTCGCGATCTTCGCCTTGCTCCTGGCGCTACTGCTTCACTATTACATTACCCGGCGCGTCGGAAAGCTGGTTGCGGCTGCTCGGCGCTTCGCCCAAGGCGAGATGCAGGCGCGGAGCGGTCTCGGGGCGGGCGCGATGAGATTTCGCAGGCTGGCGCGGCCTTCGATGCGATGGCCGAGCGGGTAAGCGTGGAGATGCAGATGCGCAAGGAGGCCGAAGAGGCCGCACGCGCGCAGGAGCGGAGGATCGAACACCTCGCCTTCTTCGACTCCATGACGGAGATCCCGAACCGCGCACTGCTCCTCGACCGCCTCGGCCAGGCGCTCGCCCAGTCCGAGCGCGACGGCACCCAGGTCGCGGTGCTGTTCACCGATCTCGACCGCTTCAAGACCATCAACGACACCTTGGGCCACCCGGCCGGCGACGAGCTGCTGCGCCAGGCGGCCTCGCGCCTGCGGACGGTGCTGCGCGAGGGCGACACGGTCGCGCGCCTCGGGGGTGATGAGTTTGTCATCCTGCTGCCGCGGTGCTCCACGGCCCGGGACGCCACCCAGGTGGCCGCCAAGGCGCTCGGCGCCCTGTCGGCGCCCTATACGGTGTCGGGCGACGAGCTGCACGTGACCACGAGCCTCGGGGTGAGCCTGTTTCCCAGAGACGGGGCGGATGCGGAAACGCTGCTCAAGCACGCCGACATCGCCCTCTATCAGGCGAAGGATCGGGGCCGTAATCAATACCAGTTCTTCGATGCCGGCATGAACGCCCAGGCCCATGAGCGGCTGCTGCTAGAGAACAGCCTGCGGCGGGCGGTCGAGCGCGGGGAGATGGTGCTACACTACCAGCCCCAGATCGACCTGCGCACCCACACCGTCGCCGGGGTCGAGGCGCTGCTGCGCTGGCGGCATCCCGAACGGGGTATCCTGCTCCCCGCGGAGTTCATCGCTATCGCCGAGGAGACCGGTCTCATCGTCGAGATCGGCGCGTGGGTGTTGCGCGAATCCTGCCGGCAGGCCGTGGCGTGGCAGCGAGCGGGGCTGCCTTTGGCACGGATGGCGGTGAACCTCTCGGTGCGCCAGATCCTGCGGCAACTGCATCTATCAGCACTGGTTAAATCCTTGCTGCGCGAGACGGACTTCATCGCTTCCGGCCTGGATTTGGAAATCACGGAATCCGTCCTCATGGCCGGACCGGAACACGCCATCAAGGTGCTACAGGAGTTGCACGCCATGGGGGTCCAGTTGACCGTCGATGATTTCGGCACCAGGTATTCGAGCCTCGCCTATCTCAAGCGCCTGCCGCTCGACCGCATCAAGATCGACCGCTCCTTCGTGTGCGACATCCCGGGGGATGCCGACGCTGTGGCGATCGTGCAAGCGATCCTGGCGATGGCGAAGCAGCTCCGGATCGGCGTGGTAGCCGAAGGGGTGGAGACCCCGGTGCAATACGAGTTCCTGTGCGAACACCGCTGCGAGGTGGGACAAGGCTATCTCTTCAGTGCGCCGCTTCCGGCCGTGGCCTGCGCGGAGTTCCTGAAGGCGAGGCGCGCATTGGGAGGCCCGTCGGTTTATAATAGCGAGGTATGCGCGGGTCGCGGAACAGGCATCGCAGAACGGCATGGCTCCTGAGTGGGGCCCGGCGCCTGGCCGCCCATCTGTTTAAGCAGGGTCCGGCGAATGGTGAAGCGGATGCCCTCCGCATCCGGCACGAACGCCTGCTGGAACAGCAGGCGGCTCTGACGGCCCTCACCAAAGGCCAGGTCCTCCAGAGTGAGGACCTGGGGCCAGCGTTTCGCTTACTGACCGAGACGGCCGCGCGCTCGCTCGGGGTCGAGCGCGTCAGTCTCTGGCGGTACAGCGAGGATCGCACGGCTATCCGCTGTGTCGATCTCTACCAGCTGGGGCCCGACCGGCACAGCGCCGGCGCCGAGCTCCAGGCGGTGCTCTACCCGGCTTATTTTCATGCGCTCGCGACCAGCGAGGCCATCGTCGCCGATGATGCCCACAGCGATCCGCGCACGTGCGAGTTCTCGGCCACTTACCTGGGGCCGCTCGGCATTACCGCGATGATGGATATCCCCGTGCATGTACATGGCCGCCTCGAGGGGGTGCTTTGTCACGAGCGGACGGGCTCGCCCAAGCCCTGGATGCCCGAGGACCGTTTGTTCAGCATTGCGATCGCGAACCTCATCGCGCTAGCCCTGGAACAAGGAGAGCGCTACCGGACGGAAGCAGCGCTGCGTGAAAGCGAGGCGCGGTTCCGCACCCTCGCCGATAGCCTCCCGGTCATGGTTTGGGTCGCGGACCCCGCGGGAAGCTGTACGTGGTTCAACAGGACCTGGCTCGACTTTACCGGGCGCGAGCTCGATGAGGAGATCGGCTACGGTTGGATGCAGGAGGTGCACCCCGAGGATGTCGACGGCTGCCGGCGGAGCTACGAGAAGGGGCTCCAGGCGCGTGTCCCCTTCACGATCGAGTACCGGACCAAGCGCCGCGATGGGGCGTACCGCTGGATACTCGATAGCGGCGGACCGCGTTTTCACCGCGATGGTGAGCTGGCCGGCTTCATCGGAAGCTGCCTTGACATCACCGAGCGCAAGCGGGCCGAAGACGAGGCGCGCCGCCGGGAGGTACAGATCCATCATCTCGCCTACCACGATACCTTGACGGAGCTACCGAACCGGGTGTTACTGCTCGACCGGCTGAGGCAGGCGCTCGCCCAGGCGGAGCGCGATGGTGCCCAGATCGCGGTGCTCTACATCGATCTCGACCGCTTCAAGACCATCAACGACACCATGGGTCACCCGGCCGGCGATGAGCTGCTGCGCCAGGTGGCTTTACGCCTGCGTACGGTGTTGCGCGAGGGCGACACGGTCGCGCGCCTCGGGGGCGATGAGTTCGT